>CANQYG010000118.1 GCA_947628015.1 uncultured Clostridia bacterium | reverse complement strand
GAGGAAAAAATGAAAAATAATAATTTCGTTAAGTATAAAGATTTATTAACCATAAATAAATTTAATGAAGAAACAAACAACGAAAAATTTGTATATTTACCATTAAAAGATAATTTAGTTATAGGAATATATCAAGCCGATAAGAATATGTTAGATTATGGACAAAGAATAGCTGTAAGATATACTGTTTATGAAAAACTAAAAAATGTTGCTATTAGATTAAAAAAATATAATAAAGATTACAAATTGATAGTTGTTTTTGGATTTAGAGATATGAAACTACAAGAAAAATATTTTTATGAAATATATGAAAATGTAAAAAATAATTTTACTGATGAGTTGGAAATGTATGAATACATACATGAAAAAATTGCAGTTCCAGAGGTATCAGGGCATCCAACTGGTGGAGCTGTTGATGTAGCAATATATGATGAAAAAGAAGAAAAAATTATTAATTTTGGCTCTAGAATTTTAGATTGGGATACCACAAAATGTTATTATTATAGTGATGATATATCAAAAGAAGCAATAAATAATAGAAAATTATTAAGAAAAATTATGATGGAAGAAGATTTTGCACCTTATGATGGTGAATGGTGGCATTTTTCTTATGGAGATAGAGAATGGGCATTTTATTATCAAAAAGAAGAAGCTTTATATAAACAAGTAAATGCAGAAGAAGTATTTAAGTAAAAAAGCTTACAAATTATATAGATAAACAATTAAGTAAGTTAAACAATTCACAGCTTTCATTTTTAAATTTATATCTTAACATTTATAAATTTTATCATCTTTAAGAAAGGAAAATGTACTATGAAACAAAGTGTTAACAGTAATTTTTTTCAGGTGGAGTATATAAAATTTACTCCAGGTGGAAATGACACAGCATTGGTTCTTACAAAGAACTACTCAACTGAAGAAAAAAAAGCAATTAATGATGTAATACTTAAATATGACAAGTCTATAGAACAAGTAGGGTTCGTAGACGCAGAGCAATTTCCTGAGCTTCAAATGGCTGGTGGAGAATTTTGTGGTAATGCAACTAGAAGTGCAGCATATTATTACTTAAAAGGTCAAGCTGGTACAATAAAAGTTTTGGTAAATGGTCATGATGAAATCAATGCTGGCGTTTATGAAAATGGAGAAGCTTGGTGTGAAATTCCTTTATATCATGGAAATGATGTAATAATTGAAAGAGAATCAGGAATTTATCAAGTAAAAATGAATGGTATGATAAGTATTGTTATTCGTGAAGACATTGCCAAAAAGTATTTACAGGAAAAGGATAAACTAAAAGAGTTTGCTGTACAGTTCATTGAAAAATACGAACTTCGTGAAAATGAAGCTGTTGGAGTTATGTTTTTAGAAAGAAACAATAAGTTAAAAATTCATCCTGTTGTATGGGTAAGAAACATTAATACTCTTTACTACGAAACAGGATGTGGTTCTGGTACAACGGCTACCGCTATGGTTGAGGCTTTCTTAAAAAATGAAAATCAAAAACTTGAAATTTTTCAACCATCTGGATTAGCAATTACTGCTGAAATTACAATTGAAAATAAACAAATAAAAAAAGCAGTTATATCAGGAAAAGTTCATACAGATAATCAAATAGTTAATGTTAATATTCTAAAAGTTAGGACTATAAACAGGATATGAACTATGGAATGATAACATATAACAATAAAAATTTTAAAGTAATTGTAGTTACATTTAACAAAATTGAGATAACTGTTATTTTGGTTATCTCCTCTATTTTTTTGAATTCAAGTATTTTGGTTATATAGAAAAAAATTTTATTAATCAATAATAATATTTTTTTAGTCACAATTTATCAATAAATCTATTTAATTTGGACATACTAAATAAAAAACATAAAAATTTGAAAGGAAATTAAGTATGTCTTATTGGACTGAAAACTTTAAAAATAATAATAAATCTGAATCAATAAAAAATGATACAAAAACTGATGTATGTATTATTGGTGCTGGTCTTACAGGCTTAACTACTGGATATTATTTATCTCAAAAAGGTCTTAAAGTTACAATCGTAGAGCAAAATAAAATATGTTCTAAAACTAGTGGTTGTACTACTGGTAAAATTACAAGTCAACATGGATTGTTTTATGATTATTTAGCTAAAAGCTTTGGACTAAACTATGCTAAAGATTACTTAGAAGCAAATGAACTTGCAATTAAAAACATAAAAGATATTGTAGACAATGAAAAAATAAAGTGTGATTTAATAAAAACATCATCTTATGTATTTTGTGATAAAAAAAGTGATATGAACCTTTTTACTCAGGAAATTGGTACTTTAAATGAAATAAAGAATGAAATAAATAATCAAGATATAAACTATAAAAATAAATTCAAATTAAATGGTCTTTCTCTTGATTGTCAATTTAAGAAAAAATTAGATATTTCAATAAAAAATTTTGGTGGAATTGAATTTGAAAATCAGGCAATGTTTAATCCTAGAAAGTACTCTTTTGGACTTGTAAAAAGTATATTAAATTATGGTGGAACAATATATGAAAATAGTTTAGTGACAAATATAAAGTATAAAAATAATCTTTATGAAGTTACTGCTAATGGAAATAAAATATATTCAAAATATGTTGTATTTGCTACCCACTTCCCTATTAAAAACTTTCCTGGTATGTATTTTCTTAAGATGTATCAAGATATATCGTATGTTATTGCAGTTAAAACTACGTCTAATACTTTTGATGGATATTATATCAACGCATCTTCTCCAGATATATCTTTTAGAAAGGTTTATGAAAAAGATGGAGAAAATATAATTCTTATTTCAGGAAATGGTCATAAAGTTGGAAGAACTAACGCAGATAAAGATTCTTATAAGTTTTTAGAAAATGTGGCTAAAAAACTTTTAGGAGAATATGAAATTATATCTAAATGGAGTACACAAGATTGCATAAGCCTTGATAAACTTCCCTACATTGGAAATTTTTCTAAATTACTTCCTAATATCTATGTTGCAACAGGATTTAAAAAATGGGGTATGACTTTATCAAATATAGCAAGTCAAATCATTTCAGATAAAATTTTAGGTATTAATAATAAATATGAATATTTATTTTCACCTTCTCGTTTGCAAATATTTAAAAACTCTAAAGCATTTAAAGAGCAAATGAAAGAGACAATATATTCTATAGGTATTAATAAGCTAAAACTTCCAGATGAAACTATAAAAGATATAAAAAAAGATAGTGGAAAAATAATTTTATATAAAGGTAAAAAAGTTGGAGTTTATAAAGATGAAAAAGGATTTTGTTATGTTGTAAAACCAATTTGTACTCATTTAAAATGTGAATTACAATTTAACCAAAATGATAAGACGTGGGATTGCCCTTGTCATGGCTCTCGATTTAATTATAAAGGTGAAATGATAAATAATCCGGCTGTTTTTAACTTAAATTGTTTAAAAAATCTCTAGAAATATGTGCTATATAGTAGATATTTACCAAAAAATGTGCTATAATATGTCCATAAAATATTGAAGGAGGTTTTAAACTTGAAATTAG
Organism: uncultured Clostridia bacterium; assembly: GCA_947628015.1. Taxonomy (GTDB): domain Bacteria; phylum Bacillota; class Clostridia; order TANB77; family CAG-508; genus CAG-793. Next base: position 1,681 of record CANQYG010000118.1, on the reverse strand, counting down.
AATCTGATAGTGAAACATTAGCTGAAAACAAAGTTCTTATTTTATATGTTTTAAATAATATAAATAAGCCTATCACAAGTGATGCACTTTATAGCTTAATTACTTCATCTGTTGATTTAAATTATTTTTATTTTCAACAATTTCTTTTAGATTTAATAGATGTAAAATATATAATTCGCTATAAAAAAGATACTCAAGATGTTTATGAAATCACAGAAGCTGGAAAAAATACTTTAGATTTAACATTAGATATATTGCCTGGTATAAAAAAATTAAAGATAGATACTAATTTCAAAAATAATATGGATATAATAGAAAATCAAGAATCTATTGTAGCCGAATATACTCCCAAAAGTGAACAAGAATATGAAATTGATTGCAGAATAATTGAAAATAGTGAAACAATATTTGAAATAAAAACTCTTGCATATTCAAGAGAACAAGCTCAAAAAATAGTTGATAATTGGAAAGAAAATGCATCTAAGATTTATCCAGAGATTATTAATATTATAACTAATTCAAAACAAGAAGATTAAATTTTAACCTTCTTGTTTTGAATTTATATTATTATCATCATTGTTGTCATCTAATTTTTCTGTATTCTCATCTTCTTTTAAATCATCTATTACAATTTGCCTATTGCTATCTAACTTGTATTTTGGTAAATCCGGTAAATCCTTTAAAGAATTTAGTCCAAACATTTTCAAAAATTCATCTGTAACTTTATATGTCATTGGTTTTCCCGGCAAATCAGCTTTTCCTGATGGCTCTATTAAATTATAATCAAGTAATCTGTACATAGTACCACTTGAATCAACGCCTCTAATCATTTCAATATCAGCTTTAGTAGTTCTTGGATTATATGCTAAAATAGCTAACACTTCTAAAGATGCTTGAGAAAGTGTTGGAGTTAATCTTTTGTCAAATGCCGGATATAAATATTCGTAATATTCTTTTTTAGATGCTAATTGATATCCATCCTCTACTCTAACAATTTCTAAACCACGTTCTTCTTTTTTATAATCTTCTTGTAACTCAGAAATATATTTTATAACATCATCAGAGCTAAGTTCTAAAATAGTCATTAGCTCTTTAATTTTAACAATTCTACCAGTTGAAAATAATATTGCCTCTATTATTCCTTTTATTTTATTGCCTTCCATTTTTACTTACACCTTTACCTTTATAAACGCTTGTATATTACCATATTGATTATATTTATTAAATTTGAGTCTGTCAACAAATTATAAATAAAATTTCAATTTTTAGAATATGTTAAAATTTTCTTATTAATTTTGATAATGATTTAATATTTTCTAGAACTTTGCTTTCTTATAATAAAAATAACCCTTATCTAATTAATTTAAAAGTATTTTTATATTATTTTTCTATTTAGTTTTTACAATAACAATTTTATTCTATGTAGAGTATAACTCTAAATCCAATGGAAGCACTTGTAGTAATCAACTCTGCACTACCATTCGCACGCTCAATCCCATTTGAATTTCCAAAATCACCAAAACCACCTCCTCGCGTTATAGAAAACATCTCTCCATTCTTAATATTATGTCCTGTTGTCCATTCCCACATATTGCCTGCCATATCATAAATATTGTAAATTTTAAAATCATCACTAGACCCTGTTGCTAATTCTAATCTATTACCTACTCCCTCGGCCTTA
>CANQYG010000117.1 GCA_947628015.1 uncultured Clostridia bacterium | reverse complement strand
GACTATTTTAGATCACCAGCAATGTGGAGTAATCATGATAATACATGGACATATAAATATGACAAAAATACACAAAAAGTAACAGGAGATAAAAGTATAGAAGTACCATGGGAGCGAGAATATGAAAGTAATACCGAAACCGGAGAAGGAAGTACAACTGCAGAAACAGAATTTAAACAGTCATATTATTCACATGATTATTTAAATAAGCAGGGAGAATTTAAAGATTCAAAATACTATGATTTATTATTTAAAGATGGACAAGGCCAATATTTTGAAAAGACATACTGGTTGGCTGGACGTTACACCTATTTGTATGAGGCTCGTTGCAGCTTCGGATTGCATCATTTACTTGGTTCTAGAAGTAGCTGCCGTTTAAGCGGGGCTAGTACTTTCTACTCAGATCGGTAACGTGGATAAACCTAGTTACGCGCTTCGCCCTATGGTTTCTATTGATCTAAAATTGAGTGGATATAAGCTGGTTACGAATAATGGTGATGATGGAGCAGAATATAAATTGACAAAATAAAAAGAAATGAAATAGATTTCCAAGTCTTGCCTTTGAAAGTAATGAAAAAGAAAGCAATATAAGAAATAAAATATGATAAAAATATTCAAGAGAATCATAATGAAGAATTAATTTAAATAAAAGCTGAAAGAAATATTATATAAAGAGGTAAAAATATAGTAATATTGATATTTTACCTCTTTATTTTTTATAAATTAAAATTAAATATAGGCAAAAGTAAAATTAAAAACGTATATATTGCAGCAACTAATCCATGAAGGAATTTTCCAATGACATATTTTTTTATTGATAGTTTACTTTTTGAAATAATGCTTAATACTTGCAATGTAATCGAAATTCCTCCAAATCCTAAAATAAAGGCTGACAATATTATATTAATTGATATTGCTTTTATATGTATTTTAGAAATTATATTTAAGCCATTAGTAAATTCTATTATACCTGTAATAAATCCTAATACTAAGTCTTGATTTACTCCAAATGCATTAGAGATGAGTGACGACAATAATACCAATATTTTTGTTTTTTGCAATATGGATATTATTACTGAAAATATAACAACAAAGCCACCTATCATTAAAATAGTTTTTATACTATTTAAAATACTATTTCCAAGAATTTCACCTAACTCAGATATTTTTAAATCATTTTTCTTAATTAATGTATTATTACTTGTTACATATTCATTTTTTTCTTTTTTTCTGGAAATTAATCCTAAAATTATTCCAACACTTACAGATGCTATTATATGAGTGAAAAGTAATATCGCTCCTATTGTCGAGTTAGCATAGAAGCTAATTCCTACTGTTCCTAATATAAAAAGTGGTCCTGAATTATTGGTAAAGCAAAGTAGTCTTTCGGCTTCATTTTTTGTGATTGCTTTATTCAAATATAGATTTGATACAATTTTTGCTCCTACTGGATAACCACTAATTAAACCCATAATAAATGGAAATGCACCACATCCGGGAACGTTAAATAAAGGTTTCATAATTTTATCTAACAATTTACTTAAATAATATACTATATTTGTTTGACCAAGAAGTTCAACTGCAACAAAGAATGGAAACAATGATGGTACAACATTATTTGCCCATAATTTAAGGCCATTTGTAGTTGCTATTAAATTTGAATTTGAAAATATAACTAAACAAATGACAAAAATTAAGAATATAATTGATATAATATTTTTTCTTATTAACACAAAAACTTTCATAATAAATAAATATGTATGTACAATAAAAATATGCAAATTTTAAGTTATACCTATATGTTGAAAAAAATTGATTAAATTGTTATAATTTGATAATAATAATGAATTTTAAAAGAATAGTTATGATTGATAAAAACTAAAAAAGGATAAAGCAAAGGGAGAAAAAGATGCCAATTATAGAAGTTAAAGATTTAGTAAAAACATATAAAATCATAGAGAAAGAAGATGGAATAAAAGGTTATTTTAAAAATTTAATAAAGCCTAAATATAACGAGATTACCGCAGTTAATGGAATAAACTTTAATATAGAAGAAGGTGAATTGGTAGGCTATATTGGAGAAAACGGAGCAGGAAAATCAACAACAATTAAAATGCTTACAGGGTTATTAACGCCTACATCTGGTAAAGTTGTAGTAAATGGAATAGTTCCAAATGAAAAAAGAATAGAAAATAATAAAAATATAGGTGCAGTATTTGGACAAAAAACACAATTATGGTGGGATTTACCTGTAATTGAATCTTTTAGATTAATAAAAAAAATGTACAAAATACCAGAGAATGAGTATAGAAACAATTTAAAAAATTTTTCTAAGATTTTAGATTTAGACGATTTACTAGAAAAACAAGTTAAAAATTTAAGTTTAGGTCAAAAAATGAGATGTGAAATCGCAGCTACTTTCTTACATAATCCTAAAATAGTATATTTAGATGAGCCAACAATAGGCTTAGATGTATTTGTTAAAGAAAAAATAAGAAAATTTATCAAAGATATAAATAAAGAAAAGAAAACAACAGTAGTTTTAACGACACATGACTTAAATGACATAGAAGATGTATGTGATAGAATAATACTTTTAGATAAAGGTAAAATAATTTTTGATGGAGAAAAACAAAAATTTAAAGATACCTATGGAAAATATGTTATTGCTGAATTTATTATAAGTTCAAAAAATAAAAATGTATGTGATTTAAATAATGCAACGATATTAGAAGAAAATGAGAAAAGTTTAAAAATTAAATTTTTGCATGATGAAACTACTATAGTAAAATTAATAAATGAAATATCTAATTACTGTACAATAAATGATATACATATAAAAGAGGCTGGATTGGAAGAAATATTAAAAGAAATATATAAAGGAGCTCACAAATGTTGAAAAGTATGTTAGCATTAGGAAAAATGCAATTTAACCAATATAATATATATAAATCAAATTTTTACTTATTCACGTTAAATAGAATTGTTGAAATTGTAGTATATATTTTTGTGTGGCAAGCTATATATAATCAAACAGGAAATGCTGGAGAATATACAATAGAACAAATGATTACATATTATTGTTTAGTATTTACATTGAGTTCATTGAGCCTTTGGGGTGTAAATGAAGATATGGCACATTCTATTAGAAATGGAAATATTAACAAAGAACTATTAAATCCATTGTCATACTTTCAGTATTATTTTGGAGTAAATATTGGAGAAATGGGATTTGCATTAGTAGTAGGAATGGCAACTTTTATTATTTGTAGTTTACTTTGGAGTATTACATTACCAGTAAGTTTTATTAATTTCTTATTATTTATAATTGTAATATTATTAGGTATTCCAATTACTTTCTTTTTTACAATGCTAGTTGGCACAGTTGGATTTTATAGTAGTTCTATATGGGGAATGCAAATATTAAGAAAATCTATTATATCAATATTTTCTGGAATTATTGCTCCAATAACATTGTTTCCTATGTGGTTTCAAAATATAGCTAATATATTGCCATTTAAAGAATTAATTTATACACCTATAAATATATGGTTAGGGCAAATTACAATTAATGAAATAGCATTTATTATAATGAAACAAGTAATTTGGATTGTGATATTATATATGCTAGCTAAATTGTTTTTTAATCATGCAGTAAAAAAAGTTACAATAAATGGAGGTTAAAATGACAAAGATATTTGATAATATTAGTTTGTACTTATCTTTTTTGAAAGCATCATTAAAAGAAATGTTAATTTATAGATTTGATTGTATTGTAGGTATGATTTCTCAAATAGTTACCCAATTAGTAGAAATTATCTTTATATGGATAGTATTTCAAAACACAGATAATTTAGCTGGCTGGAATTTCATGCAAATACTTTTATTATATGGAGTAACATTAATATCAATAGGAATTTCTGATTTTTGTTTCGATGCATTATATGATATTGGACCAAAATATATAAGAAATGGAGAATTTGATAAAATTCTATTAAGACCAGTTCATCCATTAATATCTATAATTGGTTCATCAAAAGAATTTACTTCACTTGGCTATTTTGGATTAGGATTATTTTTGACAATTATAATGCTAATAAAACTCTCTATTCCTATTACGATTATTTTGATATTAAAAATAATATTTTTCAGCATTGTTGGTGCTGCTATTATAGGAGCAATAAATACAATATTTAGTATTGCATCATTTTGGACATATAGGTCAAATGAAGTCATATGGTCATTTTATAGAATGTATACATTTGCACAGTATCCTCTAGATATATATAACAAGTTTATAAGAATTTTAATAACAGTAATATTACCATTTGCTTTTGTAGCATATTATCCCACAATGAATTATTTAGGAATGGATTCAAATATGATTTATATTGCTCCAATAATTATGATTATTCTTTGGGTAATAGCAATAAAAATATGGAATTTTGCTCTAAAGAAGTATAGAAGTACAGGAACCTAATAATAAAATTATTTACAAATAATAATTTTAGAAAATTAACGAAAAGCATTCAAAAATAAATAAATTACAAATAATTATTTCGCTTTGAATTTAGAAATAAGTTCAAGGCTTTTTTAGTGCAACGTTCATGTTGTTTAGTTAATCGGTGAAAGTCCATAGTGTAGATATGTGTTGCCAACCATAAAAATAGGAAAATTAAATGACCTACCACGAGGAGTCTTGCAAATAAAAATGAGAAAATAAGAATGTATGAAAAATCAAAATTAATTGATAAACAAAAAAAGCACATATAAATCTATAAATAAAAAAGCTTGTAATAAGCTATATACAAGCAATTAAAGAATTTTTTATTTTTTATTAAGGTAAAAACTTAATAAAAATTTCCATATAAAAAATATAGCATAACATAAATACAAAATCAATATAAAAAATTAAAAAAATATATAAAAAAATATAAAAAATAAAAATAAAAAAATTTATATAAAGCTTATATAAAGCTGACTATAAGCTTTTTTATTTTTTTATTAAGTTTTTACATTAATAAAAATAATATGAAGATTATTTATAATATGCGAGTTTTTTATTTCAGAATAGGTATGTGTAGAATGTATAATCAAAGTGTGCAAAATATTAGTTAATTAACATAAAATTAATTACATATTATTGTTAATCAAAATAAAGATAATAAAAACTTATAAAAATTTATAAAAATAAAATAATAGGAGGAATTCAAATGAAAAAATTAAAAGAGAAAGGAATCACATTGATAGCGCTAGTAGTAACGATAATAATATTGTTAATATTAGCGGGAGTAACACTAAATATGGCAATGTCAGGAGATGGATTATTTAGCAGAGCAAGAAATGCAGCAGATAAGTATAAAA
>CANQYG010000116.1 GCA_947628015.1 uncultured Clostridia bacterium | reverse complement strand
TCTCCTAAATAATTTAAAGCCTTTATTACTTTATTTTTTGTTACATTTATCATTTTATACCTCTTTTTATTTTTATATTAACCAATTCTTAATTGATAATTTCATTTAATTTTTCTTCTAATTCATCTAGTTCAGTAGTTAAAAAATCCCATACCATATTTAAATTAACTCCATCATAATCATGTACTATTCTATTTCTTAATGCTTTAATTCCTCTCCATTCTATATTTGAATATTCTTGTTGTAGTTCTTCACTTATCTTTCCTGCAAGTTCTCCTATTTGACTTAAATTAAAAACACTGGCATTTATTGTTTTTCTATCATTGCAAAATTTTTCATAAGAATATCCTTTTATAAATATTTTTATCTCATCAATGTATTTTAAAATTTTTGTTATAATTATTCTATCTTTGCTTTTCATAAACAACTATACCTGTCCTTTCTATTTCTTTTTCTATTTTAGAATTTTTTTCTATTTCTGTTTTCTCAATGACATCTACATCTTTATTAAATTTTTCTTTAATCATATCTATGATAGCAAAATATTTAAGTCCCTTTATTTTCCCATTACTATCAATTATTATATCTATATCACTCTGTTCAGTAGGTTTATTTTTTGCATAAGATCCAAACAAAATAGCTTTTTCTACTTCAGTATACATTAAAACTTCACTTAACATTTTCTTTATATCTTCCAATGTATAAATTCTTGTAGTCATAGTCTATCACTCCTATCTTTATAAATTATATAATTATCATTTATTTTTTCTTACTAAATATATTTTATAGTATTTTATATAAAAAGTCTACATTTTTTATTTAAAGCATAAAATTTATTCTTTTATACACTCTATATTTTTTCTTCTAATAATTTAAAAATGAGTAAATTATTTTTATTAACTTACTCACTACCAAATTACATTTATTATATTTTTAAATTAGTGTCATCAGTGTTAATGGAATATGATTTCCAATTACATGACCTTCATCTATCATCCTTTTTACAACATCTTCACTTGTTTTTACAAATTGACCTGTTATAAAAAATAATGCCTGCACATTATTTTCTTTTAAAACATCTAAGATTTTAGAAGTATATCCCCCTTCATATCCTACATCAAATGTTAAATAAATATATGGTTTATCTTTGTTTCCCATTGCATAGCCATCAAATTCATCTATTATCTTTTTATTTTCCTGTCCTAAGTCTGGTTGTTCATGGTTATCTGACCTTTTTATCCCCCATCCTATTTTTTTAGTGCTAAGCACATTACTCGTACTTGCTATTATACTTGGACTATTACTTCCAATACTTGCTGCAAAAATAATAACTATCACAAATACTAAAAAAGCTACAACTACTAACACATTTATAATTTTATTCATACACCACTTTCTAATACAATCAAAATTTAAGCCATGAAAACCCATAAATAAATTTCCCCCTTATTATTTTCTTTTAAATTATATTAAAATTATTTAAACTTATGAGTAAATATGCTTAAATTTATATTGACAAATTATGGTAATTATTGTAGAATAAAAAAGCCCCTTTAGGCAAAAAGGAGGTGATATGTATGACGTCTTTTGACCTCATTTGGAAATTGATTTTATTGCTTTTAGCTGAAAAGTCAAAATCCAAAGATAAGGAAAAAGACTAGTATTTTAATACATAGTCAAAACAGGTAGTATCAGAAGTACTACCTGTTTTTTTGTATAAGCTAAAGCTTATACATTGATATTAATACGACATCTTTTGACCTGCTTTTCAGCTAATTTAATGTTATCATATTTTTTATTAATTGTCAATATTTTGTAATTTATTTTTTTATAAATTTATCTAAAAGTTGTTTTCTACATTTTTCTTCAAATGTATCATCTAATTTTTCTAACTCAATTTTTCCACTATTTTTATCGTCTTTATTTAGTTTTCTTTCTAAGCAATATTTTATAATATAATCGGCAATTTTTGGATTTTTTGAAAGTAATGGTCCATGCAAATATGTAGCAATTACATTTTCTCTAAAAAATCCTTCTTCATTATCTTCAAATTTATTTCCATTTCCAACTATGACTTTTCCAAATGGAGTGTCTACCCCAAAAGTTTGACCTCCATGATTTTCAAATCCTATTACTTCTGTTTCTACTCCGTCTATAGTAACTTTCGTTACTATATTTCCAATACATCTTTTACTTCTATCAGGCTGTGCTTCTGTATAGTAGTCAAAAATTTCTAGACCAGGTATTATATTTCCTTCTACACCTTTATAATATTTTCCAAATAATTGGTATGCTCCACAAATTAGTAAAAAGAATGTTCCTGATGCTACCGCTTCTTTAATATTATTTTTATATTTTATCAAGTCTTCTGATAATATAGTTTGTTCATTATCAGCTCCACCACCTGCAAATACTATATCATAGCTTTTAAAATCAGGTGGATCATCTCCTAAAAGATATTCGTCAACAGTAAGCTTTATATTTCTTTGATTACATCTATATTTTAATACTTGTATATTTCCATAATCTCCATATAATTCCATCATATCTGGATATAAGTATAATAACTTTATCTCTTGCATTTTTATTTTGCCTCTCTATTATAATTTATTTGCTTTGCGTATTTTACGCTTCTACTTTTTCTTTAACTTTAACTTTTTTATCTTTCTTTTCTAGCCAATGTTTACCATCTACTATTCTTGTTACCATCATTGCAGATACTGTATCTCCAACTACATTAAGCATTGTAGCTGGCGGATCTATTATAGTAGCAACCATTGTAAGTATTGGAAGTGATGCAACTGGAAATCCCATCATTGTTATAATTAACATTTCTGAAATTGTTCCACCACCAATTGGAACTCCTGTAATTAGCAAGTTTGCTAAAAGCGCAACTCCTAAAACCTGAGCTATAGCTCCTGGTGTATTTATAGTTGTTCCAAATAAACATACTAAAAACATTATTTTAAATACAGAACCAATTACAGAACCATCTTTGTGAAAACTTGTTCCCATTGGTATAGTAGTTTCTGCTATATCATTTGGTACACCTATTTTTTTAGCAGATTCAACATTTACTGGTATTGATGCTGCACTTGAACATGTTGCTAATGATGTAAATGTTGGTGGCAAAGCATTTTTCCAAAATACTACCACTCCCTTTTTTCCTCCTGCTAAAAATGCATAAAGTGTATAAATTATAAAATAGAATAATACTGATATAACTGTATAAATTACAAATGTTTTCAAGTATCCTAGTGCTATTGATGCTCCAAAACTTCCTACTAGTGCTGCAAAGTAGCATCCTAGTCCTATTGGTGCATAATACATAACTATTTTTATTATATTTTGTACAACTTCATTTGCAGAATTTAGAAAATCTAAAAAATGTTTTCCTTTTTCTCCTGACATTTTAGTTGCTAATCCACATATTATTGAAAATACTAGTATAGCTATTATATTGTCTCTTGATAATAATTTTTGAAAATCGTCAACTGTCAATAACTGTACTGTTCTTTCTAAAATATTTAAATCTTCTTCCTCTGTTTCTTCTCCTTCTTCTAATGATGCTTTTATTGTTTCTCCATCTTCAGTATCTACTAACTTAATAAATGATGTGCTTAAAAATCCTATTAATAGTGCAATTAATGAAGTTATGATAAATACTACAAAAATTGTAACTATTATTTTTCCAAATCTCTTTGGACTCTGCATTTTTGCGATTGCTGTTGTGATATTTAAAAAAATAAGTGGGACGATAACGACTAATAAGAAATTAACAAAGATGTCTCCTAGTGGTTTTAAAACAGTTGCTTTTTCTTGGAATATAATTCCTACAAGTGCACCAACGATAAGAGCAACTAAAAGAATTATCGTTGATTTGTAATTTGATAAAAATTTTTTCATAATACTACCTCTTTTTTGTAAGTGGTAACGAGAATATAGTTATATTCCTCGAATTTATTGCTATTATAATCTATATGCAGTAGTTTTGCAATATATTAAAAAAAATATTTAGTTTAGTATTATCATTTTTTACATAATTTTCATAATATATATTAATAACGGCTTTAAGCCAAAAGAAAGGAATAATAAAATGGAATTTGATGAAAAAAGATTTGAACCAAATTGCCCAATAGTTGATATTGACGGTTATATAGCAAACGGAAAACAATATGATTTAGACATTACTCTTGCTCAAGATAATAGAGATGTTATTTATGGAATAGTAAGAAATTGTTTTAAAGACCCTGTAAAAGACGCTGTTGTAAAGCTTGTTGAAATTGACTACAAAATGGGTAAAAAAGAATTAAAACCAGTTTCTCACACATTTACTGATGATGATGGAGAATTCGTTTTTGGACCATTATGTCCAGGTAAAAAATACTCTGTTCAAGTTTGGGCTAACTCTGTTGATCATGTTAAAATATGCGCAAAGTGTCATCGTGAAGGAAGATGCTTACAAGGTGTTAAATTAGAGTGTGATTGCAAGACTGAATTTAAGTCAGATTATGATTACGAAGATATGTTCCCTTGTAAAAAAGAAGAAAACATGAAAAATGAATGTGAATGCAATAAAAAAGATGATTGTGAAAAAGAAGAAGATAAAAAGCCATCTTGTCCTCCAAAAAAAGATGATAACTGTGGATGTAAGAGATATTAATAAATTTAAAGGGTATATAGAAAAGTTTGTGTAAAGTTTAAAAATACACCTTCTTATGATAAAATAAAAATGTCATAAGGAGGTGTTTTTATATATAACAATAAATCTCGTATAAAAGTATTAATGTAAAAACTTAATAAAATCTCTCAAATATAACTTTTCTCATAATTAATATTTTTTCTTAATCTAAGTTTTATAATGTAGATTCAATTAATTTCCTTTTATAAGTTTAAATTGTGAATTACCACTTGTACTATCTTCTATAATACTATATCCAGCTAATTCAAGGTTAATTTCTATGAAAGGTAGAAGGTTAGCATATGTCATATTCCCCTCACCGCTTACTATTACACATCCAATCTCCAATCACCACTCCATTTTCATTATTATTATTTCCAAATCCAAATCCAAAACTGCATCGATCAGTACGAAAATAAACATCACGATTCCCAAGAAAACACTGATTCCAACTTCCATCAGGAAAAATTAAATCATAATAATTTGAATTATCAAATTCGCTTTTCTGATATTCATGAGCATAATATGATTGTTTAAATTCATTTGTAGCTGTTGTACTACCAGTTTTTGACCCCATCTCGTCTATGAATTCTTCTTCCCATGGAGTTTCACAACTTGGATTGCCACTTCCTGTCTTTTTTTCTATATCATATTCATAATCCCACTCCATATCATGTTTTTCCCACATTGCAG
>CANQYG010000115.1 GCA_947628015.1 uncultured Clostridia bacterium | reverse complement strand
CTTATTCCATTTACAACTGCAAAATATCTAGGAAGTGATAATAGTATTAACAATTTGTATGTTAAAGTAGAAGATGAAAAATTAATTGAGCTTACAACAAATCAAATCGAAAATTATTTAGAAAGAAATTTGTCAATATCATCAGACTATTATAGTGTAACATCACAAGACAGTATGCTAGACACAATGTCAGATATTACATCTACACTTTCATTATTGCTTGGAGGTATTGCTAGCATTTCATTAATAGTTGGTGGAATAGGTGTAATGAATGTTATGTTAGTTTCTGTTACAGAAAGAACTAAAGAAATAGATATATTAGTACAATTTTTAGTAGAATCGTTAATTTTATGCATTTTAGGTGGAGCTATAGGAGTTATTTTAGGAATGGGAACAGGAATGACATTACAACTATTTGGATTCAATTTTAATAGTAGCTCAAGTATTGTAGTTATTTCATTTTTTGCAAGTAGCTTAATAGGATTAGTGTTCGGAATATTTCCAGCATATAAAGCAGCAAAACTAAATCCAATTGAAGCATTAAGAACAGATTAGTTCAAGGAGGAAATAGTAATGAGTAAAAAAATAAAGGTAGGAATTTGTTTTTTATTATTAATAATAATGATAAGTGTGAATATTTCTTATGCTATTAGCAATAAAAATGAAAAAGATTTTTTTGAAATAAATAAAGAAGAAATTTCTCCAGAAGAAACACTAGAAATGACGGTTGATATATCTATTTTAAAATATAATAAATTTAAAATAGTATTAAAATCAAATGTTGACTCAAATGATATTTATGCAGAAAATTTAACAATAAGTAATAATGAAAATGATATTAGTATTAATGTAGATAAACAAAAAATGAATCTAGATAAAATTACATTATACTATCCAATACCAAAGGAAATGGCAATTGGAACAAAAATTCAATTTACTGCTCAAATAATAATAAATAATGAAATAAAAGAAGAAAATCAAATAGTTACTAATGAATTAGAAAATGAAATTATTGATAATCAAGAAGAAATAGTGCAAGAGATTACAAAAACAATTACAGTGATAGAGAAAAAGACAGAAAATAATGAAGATAAAAAACAAGACGAAAAAAATGATAACAAATCAAATGAAAATAATGAATCTAAATTGTCTGATTCAGATATAAATAAAGAACAAAATAGTGAATCTAAAATTCCTGATACGGAAAAAAATAATTCTAATCAAGAAAAAATCAATAATCAAAGCGAAAAAACGTCTAGCAATGTAAGTAGTCAAAAAAAGAGTACTAGTTCAAATGTAAGCATAAATAATGAAAAACAAGCAGTTTATAATGGCTCAAATAACAATTATTTATCAAAAATAGAAGGAATAGAACTTAATACTACATTTAATAAAGAAAATGGAACTTATTTTGTAAATACTAGCAATACAGAAAATATAAATATAGTGGCAACAGCAGAAGATAGCTCAGCTAAAGTAAATATAACAGGAAACGATAACATACAAAATGGAAATAATAAAATTTTAATATTAGTAACAGCTGAAAATGGAGATGTCCGTTATTACAGAATCTTTGTAAATTGTGAGGAGGAAACTGATGAAACATAAAAAAATAATTATTGCATTAGGTATAATTTTAATAATTGTTGTAGTTTGCATTACTATTTTTTCTATAAAACAATCTGCAATGGAACAAACAGATATAGAATTTGAATGGCAAGATAAAACTGCAAAACAAGAAAATAGAAATAAAAAAGCACAAACATTAAGTAGTAATAGTGAGGTTAAATCAGCCTTAACAGAAAATGTAGAGTTGCATGCAACGTACTATTTAAGTGAAGTGTATGTAGAAGAAAAACAGTTTGTAGAAAAAGGAACGAATATTTTAAAATATACCAATGGAACATATTTAACAGCACCTTATGATTGCTATATTGTTGAGTTAAATTTGCCAGATATAGAAGGTAAATGCTTAAATAGTAATTATGTCCAAATTGAGAGTAAAAATATGTTGTCTGTTTCTATGAATGTTGATGAAACTCAAATTGATAAAATAAGTGTAGGAACAGAGGCAACAATTGAAGTTACAGCAATAAGTAAAGAATATACTGGATATGTAACACATATTGGAAGTATAGCAAATAACGGAAAATTTGAAGTTACGATAGAATTTGAAAATGATGGAAGTGCATTAATAGGAATGACATCTAGTGTTGAAATAAATATTATATAAAGGAAGGTAAAAAAATGAAAGGAAAAATTTTATATTTAATTATTGGAATTTTAATAGGAGCAATTATAACATCATCAGGTTTTTTAATTTATAATAAATTTTTTGCAAAAAATGTAGGTAGACAAATGCATCAAATAGAAAGAAATGATGGAGATATGACAGAACCACCTACTAGACCTGATAGAAAATCATCAGAAGAACTACCAGAAATTTAGTGTAAAAAATTTTATAAAAACTATTACATAAAATTTTTATTTGTGTTATACTTAATAAAGTTTAATATAAAAATTGTCAATGAGTAGCGAAAAAAGTGTAAATCCAATTGATTCTGGATTTGCATTTTTTTTGCTTAAATTTTAGGAGGTAGTAATTTTTATGAATGAAGAAACAAACAAAATGGCAAATACGCCAATGAAAAAGCTATTTTGGAAAATGGGATTACCAATGATAGTATCTATGGTATTACAAGCCTTATATAATGTCATAGATAGTATATTTGTAACTAATATGGGAGAGCAAGGAGCAATTGCAAATCAAGCTCTTACTATAGCATTTCCTATACAAATACTTATTATAGCAGTAGGAGTTGGAACAGGAGTAGGATTAAATACTCTTCTTTCAAAATGTTTAGGAGAAAAAAATGAAGAAAAAGTAAATAAAGTTGCAGGAAATGGGATATTTTTAAGTATATGTATATATGTAATATTTTTAGTATTTGGAATATTTGGCTCGAAATGGTTTATTTCACTTTTTGCAAATGGAAATGAACAAGTTATATCTATGGGAACAACGTATTTACAAATATGTTGCACTTTATCACTTGGTGCTATTGGATATGCAGTATATGAAAGACTGTTGCAAAGTACAGGAAAAACAATGCTTTCAACAATAGCTCAAATATTAGGAGCTGTAACAAATATAGTTTTGGATTATATTTTTATTTATCCACTAAAAATGGGAGTAGCAGGCGCAGCATGGGCAACAGTTATAGGACAGATAGTTTCATTGCTAGTTGCTATGATATTCCACTATAAATTAAATAAAGAAATAAATGGAAATTTAAAATATATAAAACCAGACCTGAATTTGATAAAAGCAATTTATAATATAGGTATTTCAGCAGCAATAATGCAAGGATTACTTTCAGTTATGATGGCAGGAATGAATGCTATTCTTGGAATGTCAAAAGCAGATCCAACAATATTAGTAGGTTCTTTTGGTATATATTATAAAATACAACAAATTGTATTGTTTTCAGCATTTGGTTTATCTAATACTATAATTTCAATTTTATCATTTAATTATGGAATGAAAAATAAAGAAAGAATAGATGATTGTATCAAATATGGAATAATTGATACAACTATTGTAACTTTAATATTAACTTGTATTTTTGAATTATTTGCTACACAAATTTCTAGCTTGTTTGGGCTTTCTGGAGGAGGCTCAAGAGAAATAATAGAAATATGTACAATAGCTTTAAGAATAGCAAGTATAGGATATGTATTTATGGGATTTTCTGTTGCAGTTCAAGGAGTGTTACAGTCAATTGGATATGCTGTAAGACCTCTAATAATATCACTATTAAGATTAGTGGTATTTGTATTTCCAATAGCATATTTATTTACATTATCAAATAATGTAACAAATGTTGTTTGGTGGACTTTACCAATAGCAGAAATTTTAACAGCAATAATTTCAGTACTTATATTAAAAAAATCTTATAAGGAAAAAATAGAAATAATTAATAAAGATAAAGAAGATACAAAAGTAAGTAAAAAGCTAATTATATCTATTGCACGTGAACATGGAACTGGAGGAAAAGAAATAGCAAGACAGGTAGCAAAAAGATTAGAGTTAGAGTTTTACGATAAAGAAGAAATCAAAAATTTTGCTTTAAATAATAAAATAATTGATAAAAATACAACAGAAAACGAACTATATAATTTCTTTTTATCATTAGATGCAGAAAAAGATTCAATAATAAAACAATCAGAGGCAATTAGAAAAATTGCATTAAAAGAAAATTGTGTAATTGTAGGTAGGGGAGCAGATTATATATTAAAAAATAGTCCATATTTAATTAAAATATTTTTATATGCTCCACTTGAATATAGAATAAATAAAATTAAAGAAATGTATAAAGATACTTATGATGAAGCTAAAAAACATGTTTTAAATTCTGATAAATCAAGAGCTTCATATTATGAAGTTATTACTAATCAAAAATGGGGAAATATAGAAAATTATGATTTGTGTATAAACTGTGATATTGGTAATGAAAAAACAGTAGATATAATTTGTAATTATATTGAAAATATTAATAAAAAATCTATTAAAGAAAGTTAATATTATAGAAAAAATTAAGTTAGAAATCTTTGTTTAAAACTTAAACAGAGATTTCTAAAATATTCAATACATAGATTAAAGTAAGTTGAACTTTAATCTAAATTTATTTTTAATTTTTTTCATTCATATCAATTTTTAAATATGCATTCCAATTTTAATCTTCTACATGTACATTATCTTCTTTTTGTACACTTCCTATCAATCCATTGTATTTCACTGAATTTGGAGTTATTGTACCACTGTTTGTACAATTTTGATAAACAGATTCATCAGTAGGAAATAAAGAGCTCCCGAGAATGATCCATTCCTACAATTCCTCCGAGAAAATTCGTAACTTTTTACATTCCCACAATTATTACAACTTTTTAAAGTAAGTCCATAGCCACCACTAATAATTCCTCCAGCTGTTCTTCCAATAGTTTCTATGGAACCTTCATTCGCACAATCTAAAAACGTGCTACTATCTCCCCATCCTATAATTCCTCCAACATTATTAACAATTTTTAATACATTAATATTAATTTGGCTTATTATGTTTTGAATTGATGCAAAACGTATGTTTCCAGCTACTCCACCAACATCTTTAATATTTTCACTGGAAGAAAAATTAATTTCTCCTGAGATTTTTAAATTTTTTATTTCACATTTTCTAGCGAATCCAAATAATCCTATACTAGTTCCTTCAAAATCATTTACTAAATCATCACTTATACATAAATTTGATATTGTTTTATTATTTCCATCGAAATTTCCTTGAAAAGAGTGTTCTTCATCTGCTCCTATTGGTGTCCATGATTTTCCGCTTGATTCACTACATACACTACTTAAATCAATATCATTCATTAATATTATTGTCCATCCTTCAAATGTATTTCCTTCATTTA
>CANQYG010000114.1 GCA_947628015.1 uncultured Clostridia bacterium | reverse complement strand
GATTTCTGGGGTAATGAGAGATTGTTGTTCTATTTTAAGTTCATCTAACGATGGGCAAGTACGCCGGAACTGAACGCGTTGGACGGAATTGTTGGTTCATTAGGAAAAGGAGGTATGATAAAAAATTGTGTTAACAGGGGTCGATATTTGGGAAATAAGGACTGTAGTGGATTGGTTGGATTAGATAGTACAAATGAAGAAGGGATTGTTAATTGCAAAGATGAATATGCAGTATAATTTATTGTAAGACAGGAAATTAAATAATTTGTTTTAATATTTTATAATGTAGCGAAAAATAAAATAAGTAATGTATAAATTTTAGTTATTTTTGTATATTAAATGAGAAAAATATAGAAGCATAATAAAACGTTATTAATATAATTTAAGATAAATTTTTTTATGATTAAAAAACGAGAAACTTTTTTGATAATAAATGATCTAGAACAAAAGAAAAAAGCAAAAAATATTGCTTTTTTCTTTTTGGATTTGTATAATTATTTTGGTATTAGTTATAAATAATTGATATTTATAAAAAATATTGGAGGTAACACTAATGACAGAAATTACTGAAGAAGAAAAGAGTAAGATTAATTCAAAAATAGATGATTTAGTAAAAAGAGCAAGAAAAGCATCTGAAGAATATAAATCTTTAAATCAAGAACAAATAGATAGAATTGTAAAAGCAATGTCTATGGCTGGTGAAGAAAATCACATGATGCTTGCTAAGATGGCAATAGAAGAAACAGACAGAGGAATATATGAGGATAAAATAACTAAGAATATGTTTGCTACAGAATATATATACCATAGTATTAAAAACGATAAAACAGTTGGCATAATTAATGAAAATGAGGAAGAAGGTTATGAAGAAATTGCAGAGCCAATTGGAGTAATTGCAGGTGTAACTCCGGTAACTAATCCAACTTCTACAGTTATGTTTAAATCTTTAATATCTGCAAAAACTAGAAATGTAATTATCTTTGGATTTCATCCGAGTGCACAAAATTGTAGCACAAAAGCTGCTGAAATTTTAAGAGATGCAGCGATAAAAGAAGGTGCTCCAAAAGATTGCATTTTATGGATAGAGGAGCCTTCAATTTATGCTACACAAACTCTTATGAATCATCCGGGAGTTGATTTGATTTTAGCAACTGGTGGAACAAGCATGGTAAAAGCAGCTTATTCTTGTGGCAAACCTGCTTTAGGTGTTGGCCCGGGAAATGTTCCTTGTTATATAAACAAAACAGCCAAGTTAAAAACTTCTGTTAATGATTTAATTATGTCAAAATCTTTTGACAATGGAATGATTTGTGCATCAGAGCAATCTGTTATTGTAGATGAAGACATCCATAATGAATTTGAAGATTTAATGAAGAAAAATGGTTGCTATTTCTTAAGTGAAGATGAGACAAAAAAATTAAGAGAAGAGATGTTTAGTGAAGATAAATTAAATAGCTTTGTTGTTGGAAAAAGTCCTTATTTTATCGCACAAAAAGCTGGAATTGAAATTCCAAAAGATACAAAAGTGTTAGTTTTAAAAGAAAATGGAGTAGGAATTGAATTTCCTTTTTCTAGAGAAAAACTAAGTCCTGTTCTAGCTTATTATATTGTTAAAGATTCTAAAGAAGGAATTGATTTAGCAGAAAGATTAATTGAATTTGGAGGAATGGGACATTCAGCTGTAATTCACGCAGAAGACAAAGATGTTATAAATGAATTTTCTAACACTGTTAAAGTTGGAAGAATTATAATTAATTCACCATCTTCACATGGCGCAATAGGAGATATTTACAATACGAACTTACCATCATTAACTTTAGGATGTGGAACATTTGGTGGAAATTCTACCACTTCAAACGTTTCGACTGTAAACTTAATTAATATAAAAAGAGTTGCAAAAAGGAGAGTTAATATGCAATGGTTTAAAGTTCCAGAAAAGATATATTTTGAAGCAGGGTCTATCAGTTATCTAGAAAAAATGCCAGACATATCGAAAGCTTTTATAGTAACAGACCAGAGCATGGTTGATTTAGGCTATATAGATAAGATTTTATACTACTTAAGAAAAAGAGAAAAATATGTTCATTCAGAGATATTTAGTGATGTTGAATCTGACCCATCTTTTGAAACAATAAAAAAAGGTTTAAGTATGATAAATGAATTTAAACCTGATGTAATTATAGCTGTTGGTGGAGGAAGTCCAATAGATGCAGCAAAAGGAATGTGGCTTTTCTATGAGCATCCAGATGCGGATATAGAAGGAATGAAACTTAAATTTATGGACATTAGAAAAAGAACATATAAGTTTCCAAAACTTGGTCAAAAAGCAAAATTAGTTGCTATACCTACTACTTCAGGAACAGGTTCAGAAGTTACATCTTTTGCAGTTATTACTGATAAACAAAATGAGAAAAAATATCCATTAGCAGATTACGAGCTTACACCAGATGTTGCTATTGTTGACACCGATTTAGTAATGTCATTACCAAAAGGAATTACTGCAGATACTGGAATGGATGTTTTAACACATGCCTTAGAGGCTTATGTATCTAATATGGCATCTGATTTTACAGATGGACTGGCAGAAAAAGCAGCAGAGCTTGTGTTTAAAAATTTAAGAGAAGCTTATAACAATGGTGATAATAAATATGCTAGAGAAAAAATGCACAATGCAAGTACAATAGCTGGAATGGCATTTACAAATGCTTTTTTAGGGGTATGCCACTCAATGGCACATAAATTAGGTGCCGAATTTCATCTTCCACATGGAAGAATTAATGCAATACTTCTTCCTTATGTTGTAAGATATAATGGAACAGATAATCCAAGTAAATTTGTATCTTTTCCAAAATATGAATATTATATAGCAAAACACAAATATGCAGATATATCAAGAAGGCTTAATTTTCCAGCATATACAGATGATGAAGGTTTAGAGTCATTAATTAGAGAAATAAAGAAACTTTCAGAAGATGTAGGAATTCCTAAGAGTTTCAAAGAAGCAGGAATTGATGAAAATGAATATATGGCAAAAGTAGATATGATTGCAGATAGAGCATTTGAAGATCAATGTACATCTGCAAATCCAAGAGTACCATTAGTAGAAGAAATTAAGCAAATGCTTATAGATAGCTACTATGGAAATGAGTGTTAAATTGAGTGCAATAAATTAATAGTAATGCAAAGTAAATTAATAAATAATTATATAAAAATAGGAGTAAAATATGGGAAAATTATTTGTAATTGATGGAACTGATGGAAGCGGAAAACAAACGCAATTTGAACTTCTTACCAAAAGATTAAAAGAAAATAATATAGACTTTAGAACAGTAAACTTTCCAAATTATGATAGCCCATCATCTTCATTAGTAAAGATGTATTTATCAGGAGAGTTTGGAGAAAATGCAAAAGATGTAAATGCATACATAGCATCAACATTTTATGCAGTAGATAGGTATGCTACTTTTAAAAAAGGATATGAAGAATATTATAACAATGGTGGAATTATAATAGCTGATAGATACACAACGTCAAATATGGTTCATCAAGCTGGAAAAATCGCAGACAAAGAAGAAAGAGATAAATTTTTAGAGTGGCTTTTTGATTTTGAATTTAACCTTTATGGCTTACCAAAACCTACTGAAGTATTTTTCTTAAATATGCCAGTAGATAAAGCAATAGAGCTTATGAAAGATAGAGAAAATAAATTTACTCACGATACACAAAAAGATATTCATGAAAAAGACAAAAATCATTTAATAGATGCACATAGTGCAGCTTGTTATGTTGCAAAAAAATACAACTGGTTTGAAATTAATTGCATAAAAGATGGCAATTTAAGGACAAGAGAAGATATTGCAGAAGAAATATTTAATGAAGTTATGCAATCATTGTAATTTCAGAATCTTTTGGATACATACTTACAACGCAAACAAGAGGAACTGTAGAATCATTCTTAGTACCTCTTGTTTGATTTTATTTTTTTTACATTTTAAGGATTTTAATAGCTTCAGAGACATTAACAGATTGTTGTTCTCCTGTTAACAAATTTTTTAGTGAAATTGTTCCATTTTTAACTTCATCTTCTCCAATCATAGCAATATATGGAATTTTAAGTTTTTCAGCATATTTAAATTTATTTTTTAGTTTTTTGTTACTCATGTAAACTTCTGTATTAATACCATTATTTCTTAATACGTTTGCAACTGATAGACAATCTGAGATATCATCAGACATTGAAACTACTAAAACATCAGAGATCGATTGTTTGTCAACTTTTATTAAATTTAATTCATTAAGTTGATAAAATAATCTTGTTAATCCAATTGAGATACCAACACCTGGCAAAGGCTTATCAGTATAATAATCTGCTAAATTATCATATCTTCCACCAGAGCATACACTACCGATTTGCTTATAATCATTTAGAAAAGTTTCATAAACTGTTCCTGTGTAATAATCCAAACCTCTTGCGATTGTTAAATCAATTGTAAAATTATTTTCGGGAACACCAAAAAGTTTAATATTTTTTGCAACTTCTTTCAGTTCTAACAAGCCAGTTTTAAAAGTTGAGTTATTGATATCTAATTTTTCTAATGCCATAATTTTCTCTTCATTATTACCAGTGATTGAAATGAAGCTTAATATTTTTAAAATAGCTGTCTCTACAATTCCAAGTTCAATAAGTTCTGTTTTCACATTATCTATACCGACCTTTTCAAGCTTGTCAATGATTCTTAAAATATCAGTTGACTCATCAACTAACTGCAAAGATTCAAAAAATCCATTTAAAATCTTTCTATTATTAATGTGGATTGTAAAATTTTCAAATCCTAATTCTTTGAAGGTTGTATAAATAATGCTTGGAATTTCTGCATCATTTAGAATAGAAAGTTCTCCATCACCAATAATATCAATATCAGCTTGATAAAATTCTCTAAATCTACCTTTTTGAGGTCGTTCACCTCTATAAACTTTACCAATTTGATATCTTCTAAATGGAAAAGATAATGTTCCATAATTTTGAGCTACGTATTTGGCTAATGGAACTGTAAGATCAAATCTCATAGATAAATCTGTTTCTCCCTTTGTGAAACGATAAATCTGTTTTTCTGTTTCGCCTCCTGCCTTTGCTAACAAAACTTCAGATAACTCTAAAACAGGTGTATCAAGAGGTAAAAAACCAAATCTTTTATATGATTTTTCAATTTTCTCTTTCATTTGATTAAACATAACTTGTTCTGTTGGTAGCAATTCCATAAAACCAGATAGAGTTCTAGGAATTACTTTATTTTGTGCACTCATAGGTTATTCCTCCTTTTTAATGCTCACGGAAAAATGTATTTTCTTATTAAATTGTAACAGCACAATTTTAGCATATTTTTGCAACAATTTCAATAGTTTAAAATAATATAGGTATAAAAAATGTTACTAGATAATACTTTTAAATAAAAAATAACGGGCTTTCTTAGAAATAGGAATGCTCGCTTATTTTTAAAATG
>CANQYG010000113.1 GCA_947628015.1 uncultured Clostridia bacterium | reverse complement strand
CAGGCCAAATAAATGGTACATCTGGATATGAAGAAGCTGCATCACAAGGATTAATGGCAGGAATAAATGCCTCTTTAAAGATAAAGGGAAAAGAACCTGTTATTTTAGATAGATCTCAAGGGTATATAGGTGTACTTATTGATGATATAGTAACAAAAGGAACAAACGAACCTTATAGGATGATGACATCACGTGCTGAATATAGATTACTTTTAAGACAAGATAATGCAGATTTAAGATTAACTGAAATAGGGCATAATGTAGGGCTTATTTCAGATGAGAGATATAACAAATTTTTAAAGAAAAAAGAAACAATTGAAAAAGAAATAGAAAGGCTTAATAATAAAATAGTAAAACCAAGTGATAAAGTAAATGAAATATTAGAGAAAAATGGATCAAGCAAAATTACAACAGGTGTAAAAATGTCTGATTTATTAAAAAGAACAGAACTTGATTATTTTAAATTATCAGAAATTGATGAAGATAGACCAGATATTGAAAGAGATGCAATGGAAGAAGTTAATATTTCAATTAAATATGAAGGATATATAAAATTAGAAGAAGCTCAGGTAGAAAAGTTTAAAAAATTAGAAAATAAAAAGCTTGATGAAAATATTGACTATGATGAAATAAAAGGTTTAAGATTAGAAGCAAGACAAAAATTAAATAAAATAAAACCAATTTCAGTAGGACAAGCATCAAGAATTTCAGGTGTTTCACCAGCTGATATATCTGTACTTTTAATATATTTGGAAACAAAAAATAGGAGTAATAATTAATGGAAATAAAAGAAATTATGAATATAGATGAAGAAAAAGCTAAGAAATTTCAAAAATATAAAGATTTATTACTAGAATGGAACAATAAAATTAATTTAACAGCAATTACGGAAGAAAATGAAATAATTTTAAAACATTTTATTGATTCGTGTACTATTCTAAAATATATAGAAGATAATCAGAAAATTATTGATATAGGAACAGGTGCAGGATTTCCAGGAATTCCGTTAAAAATAATGAATGAATCATTAAAAATTACATTAGTTGATTCATTAAAAAAAAGAGTAAATTTCTTAAATGAAGTAATTAGTGAACTTAAATTAGAAAATATAGAAGGAATTCATTCAAGGGCAGAAGATTTAGGCAGAGATAATAATTATAGAGAAAAATATGATGTAGCAACCTCAAGAGCAGTAGCTAATTTAAGTACATTATTAGAATATTTAATGCCTTTTGTAAAAGTTAATGGAATATGTATATGTATGAAAGGTCCAAACATTGAAGAAGAATTAAATGAGGCAAAAAAAGCAATAAATGAATTAAGTGGAAAATTAGAAGGAGTTTATAATTTTAAATTACCAAATTCAGATATAGAAAGAAATATTATTATAGTAAGAAAAGTTGATAAAATAAAATTAAAATATCCTAGAAAGGCTGGAATGCCAGCAAAAGAACCAATTAAATAATCTTAAAAAGGACAATTTGTTATTGACAGATTGTCCAATTTTCTGTATTATAATACCTAGACTGGAGGAATTAAAATTGGGAAAAATTATATCAGTTGCAAATCAAAAAGGTGGAGTAGGAAAGACTACAACCGCAATAAATATGGCTACTTTACTTGCTAAAAAGAATAAAAAAGTTTTACTAGTTGATGCAGATCCACAAGGTAATGCTACTAGTGGACTTGGACTTGACAAAAATTGTAAATTTTCTACTTATGATATTTTAATTAATGATGTAGAAGTTTATAATACTATACAGACATGTAAAGTAAAGAATTTGGATATATGTCCTACAAACATGAGTTTGGCAGGAGCAGAAGTAGAACTAGTAGGAGCAGTAGGCAGAGAGTATAGATTAAAAGATAAATTAGATAGAGTAAAAGAAGATTACGACTATATTTTAATAGACTGTCCACCTTCATTAGGATTAATTACTTTAAATGCTTTAACTGCATCTGATAGTGTTTTAATACCAGTTCAATGTGAATATTTTGCACTAGAAGGAGTAGGAGAGCTTTTAAAAACTGTAGATTTGGTAAGAAAATATTATAATAGGAATTTAACTATTGAAGGTGCTGTACTTACAATGTTTGATGCAAGGACAAAACTGTCTAATCAAGTTGTTAGTGAAATTAATAGATATTTTGAAAATAAAGTATTTGAGACAGTAATACCTAGAAATGTTAGGTTAAGTGAAGCACCAAGCTATGGATTGCCAATTACTTTATATGATCCAAGATCAAAGGGTGCAAAAAGTTATGAAAAACTTGTAAAAGAATTTTTAAAAAAGAATAAATAATATGTAAAAATTTTAAATAAGGAGAAATTAAATGGCTAAAAGTTCAGGATTAGGAAGAGGTTTAGACGCTTTATTTTCAGAAAGTAAAGTTTTAAAAGAAATAAGTGAAAGTAATAATGAAGGTGAGAAAGTAAAAACTATTAAAATTGTTAATATAGAACCTAATACAGAGCAAGCAAGAAAAACATTTAGTGACGAATCTATAGAAGAATTAGCTCAATCAATAAAAAATTATGGTATATTACAACCAATTATAGTAGAAAATAAGGGAAAATATTATAGAATAATTGCAGGAGAAAGACGTTGGAGAGCAGCTAAAAAGGCAGGATTAACTGAAATACCTTGCCTTGTTAGAAATGAAGATGAACAAAGAAATAAAGAAATTTCTCTTATTGAAAATATACAAAGGGAAAATTTAAATCCAATAGAAAAGGCTCTAGGATATAAACAATTAATAGATAATTATAATTTAAGACAACAAGATTTAGCAGATAAGTTAGGAATAAGTAGGACAAATGTAACAAATACACTAAGAATATTAAATTTAGATCCTAGAGTTATTCAATTAGCATTAGATGGAAAACTTACAGAAGGACATTGTAGATCTCTTATGGCTATCACAGATAGCGAAAATCAATATCAAACAGCATTAAAAATAATTGAAAATGGTGGAACTGTTAGAGATATAGAGCAAACTGTAAAAAATAAAAAGAAATTACCAAAAAAGGATAAAAAATATGAGGCTATATATAGAGATATAGAAGATTCTTTTAGAAACTTTTTTGGAACTAAAGTTAAATTAAATGCAGGTCAAAGAAGTGGAAAAATTGTAATTCAATATTCATCTAACGAAGAATTAGAAAGAATATTGGAGATAATTAGAAAGGAACAATAATTGGATAATTTTAATATTATGATGATAATATCTATTTGTTCACTAATAATAGCTTTAATTAGTATTTATTTTTCATTAAAAAATAAAAAAAGATATGAAAAATTAGCAATAAAATTAGGAAATGGACAAAATATAGTAGATATTTTAAAAGATTATATAAATAAGGTAAATGATTTAGATAAAAAAGATGATCAGATAATAGAATATTGTAATAAAATAAATGAAGAAATAAATAAAAATATTAAAAAAATAGGATTAATTAAATATAATTTGTATAATACAACAAAAAATGATTTAAGTTTTGCATTAGCATTACTTGATAATGAAAATAATGGAGTAATAATAAATAGTATATATGGTATAGATTATTCCAATGTTTATTGCAAATTAATAATAAAAGGTAAATGTAAAGATAGGTTATCAAAAGAAGAAAATGAAGCTCTTGATATAGCAAAAGGTAAATAGGAAAATATCCTATTTATTTTTTTGCTTAAAATAACTAAATAATATAATAAAGAAAAAATAAAATAATAAAAAATAAAATAATAAAAAATAAGATAATAAATAATAAAATAATAAATAAATAAAAAATTATAAAATTAAAAAATAACAAATAATAAAATAATAAATAAATAAAAAATTATAAAATTAAAAAATAACAAACAATAAATAATAAATAATAAATTGTAAATTATAAATTATAAATTATAAAATAATAAAATAATAAAATAATAAAATAATAAATGATAAAATAACAAATTATAAATATAAAATATTAGATAAAAATAATAAGTAATAATTTATATTAATAAAAATAGTACATATAAAATGAAAAAAAATATAAAACATATTGGCTAAAGTTTTATATAAAAGTTGTATAGATTAAAATTTTAGAAAAAAAGTAAGTAAGATATAAAGAATCTGTAAAAAGAAAATTAGGGCTAAATAGTGGAAAAATCTAAAAAAGTAATGAAAATGTATAATGTAGTCTTTATGACAAAATAACGAAAAATGAAAATTTTAAAAAATGTGAAATGAAAAGCTTCTAAAAAGGTAATGATATTAAAAAAATATGTAGGGAATTCAATACTTTTGGAGTATTTTTTGATATAGAAATTAAGGTGAAAATGATTTACATAAAGCAAAAAAATACATATACAGAGATAAGATTAATGGAAGTATATAGATACTAAAGTAGAAAAATTTTAAAAGAAAAGTATAAAAAATCTATAAAATTTTAAGATAAAATGGTAAAAAAGCTAAAAAAAGATGAAAAATCAAGGTAAGAAAAAATGCTAATATGACAAATAAACTATTTTAGATTTAGTAAGGAATATAGTATCTTTTTATAATAAAATAAGGCACTTTTTGAACTTTAAAAGCTTAGGAAAACAAGAATTTTAGAAAAAAGGTTAAATTTTTATTAACATTAGAAAAGGACAATCTAAATTTGAAAAAAATCATTAAAAAATATCAAATTGACAAATAAATTGCCTGAAATTTTAAAATTTGAGATGGAA
Source organism: uncultured Clostridia bacterium (assembly GCA_947628015.1). Taxonomy (GTDB): domain Bacteria; phylum Bacillota; class Clostridia; order TANB77; family CAG-508; genus CAG-793. The sequence continues at coordinate 833 of CANQYG010000113.1, read as the reverse complement.
GTAAATGCTAAAAAATGGACTAAAATTTAATATAAAAACTTTATATTAGAAGATAAAAAACAAAGTAGCAATAAATATATAAATAAAAATATATAATAAAAAGAAAAAATAAAAATATTTAGAATAATAATTTAAAATAAAAAATTAAAGAACAAAAATTAAGAAAAAATTTCAAAAACGAAAAAAAAAATTAAATGATTAAGATAAAAATGAAAATTTAAAGTTCAATTTTAAAGATAAAAAATAATAATAAAAAATTTAAAATAATTATCTCATAAAATAGAAATAATAAAATTTAATTTTTGTAATTTTTTTTATAAAAATAATTTTAATTTGTTTTTATTAGAAAAAAGTTTTAAAAAATTTTATAGAGATAAAAAATAAAATTAATTAATTAAAGATGAAATAATCTAAAACTAATAGTGGTATTAGAACAATAGCTGTATCTTATACATTAATAAAAATATTAAAAAATCATAAAGTAAAACAATTAGAGTATAAAATGTTGTTAGGTGGAGAATATAAAGATAATGGTCTTATTTGTACTTATAAAGGTTGATATAATAATAGATTTATATGCACATATTTACGAAGAAATAGATAAAGAAGTAGCAAATATGTTTGAAAAAATTATTAAAATAAATTAGTCGTGACAGAATAGTGACAAAAATTAAAAGAATATAAAAATTTCTATTGACAATTAAGTGCTAAATATGTTATTATAAATACTGTTACAAGAAATTGTAACAGTTATACGGAGAGGTGGTCGAGTTGGTTTATGGCACCAGTCTTGAAAATTGGCGTAGGTGTGAGCCTACCGTGGGTTCGAATCC
>CANQYG010000112.1 GCA_947628015.1 uncultured Clostridia bacterium | reverse complement strand
TGATACACCACCTGATACACCATCTATGTTCATATCTCTTACTTCATCTATTGAACTATATCCTTTATATCTTTGGTATATTCTTTGTACAACTACCATTAGTTTATCTTCAAAAGTTAAGTTAAAGTTTTCTTTTTCATATATATCACTCATCTCTTCAGATGTTATAACATAAGAAGGTTTAGCATCTCCTGATGTATATTTTAATTCAGCTAAGTTATATTTTTTTATAAGTTGAGTTAATGCTTCATATCCAAAATCTTTTTTGTACATATATATAATTATGTCAAATTTATCTTGAGGTGTTAAAAGTGATGGAACATCAAAAGGTATCGCTTTAGATACATTTGATTCATCAACTCCATATTCTTTAACTAATAAATCAAATATAAGTTCTTTTATATATTTTTTGTCATTAACATCACCATATGTACAACCTTTTAAAGCTTTTTTAAGCTCATATTTTTTGCTTTTTCTTCTTTTTATTTCTTCTTCTGAAAGACCTAAGTCATAAAGGTTTACTTTAGTTATTTCATCAAGTCTCTTTTTTACGAAATTCATCATCATATCTAAAGTATAGGTTTTATCATCAACTATGACTTCTTTTTCTTCTTCAGTTTCTTGTTTTTTCTTTAAATTTTTTCTTAAAATAACAATTGCTAAAAATAAAATTACAACAATAAGTATAATGTTAAAAAACATTGTTTAAGATACTCCTTTCATTAGTTATTTAATCCAAATTCTTGTGCTTGTCTTAAATAATCTATCCTCTCTATTGTTTCTCTTACTTGTGTACAAAAATATTGTTCTTTTCCTTGCCCAATTTTATATTCTTTTATAGCTAAAAAATAGTCTAAAATTTTACCATCTGAGCAATGATCTGCAAACAAAATATTATATGGTACAACCAACGGAATATTTTTTTCTCTTAAATACCTTCCAATATTTTTTGCTGTATATTTCGAATTCATATTATACTTTCCTATTGACAATAGCACATTTTTTCTTCTAAAAAATTCATCTGCTGATTTAAGATTTTCAAATGATTTTACTGAATTTTGATTTTGATTTAATCCAATAATTACTAATGTTGAAAGGTCCAACATTTTTCTTTGATTTTCTTTAGGTATTCTTTTTGATAAATCAACAAATACAATATCATAAACAGTATTTGCTACCTCTGCAATTTGTGAAAAATAATTTGATATATTTATATATTCCTTATAATCATTTGTTTTTGGAGATTCTAGTATATCTAATCTACCTTTCAGTATTGGTTTTGTGTAACTTCCAATTACATTTTTGTCTGCTCTATTACTTGCAAACATTCTAACAAGTCCTTCTAATCCATTTGCAATATCTGCATTTAAAGATTTAGAAAATATATTTTTAAGGTTACCTGCTTTGCTTGAATCAAAAAAGCATTCTATTAATGTTTTATCATTAAAGTCTGTAGAAATTATTAAAATTTTATAATTGTGTTCTATTGCCATAAAAGTTGCAATTGCGGCAACTGAAAGAGATTGTCCGCTTTCTTTTTCGTCATTGTTCATAAATGTTATAATTGACATCTTTATTTTCCTTTCTACATACTTTTTATTGTTTTTCTTACTTGTGACTGTTCTATATATTCTCCTACCATTAAAGATATTAAATATTCTAAACTATCTTTATATGTTCCAGAAAATTTCTTTAAATTAACTTCTTTTGATATTTGGTCATCCAAAATAGCTTTTCTATCATTTACTGTATCTGCAAACTCTATTTTTTCTTTTTTCCAAGTTATATTTGTTCCTTCTACTAAATGATTTAAATACGATTCTTCTTTATTATTAATATTTGCAGAATATATAACTTTATATACTTGCATAGGTTGCATCAAAAACTTAAAAATTTCTAAACCTCTCTGAAGTTCATATTCATCATAAGATGTAACAAAGAAATTTTTTGTTATTTTAGGCAACATAAATGAATTTAATGTTTGTATATTATCTGTGTCTATAAGTGCATAATCATAATTTAGTTCTTGGCCTAAATATTGCATAATTCCATTAAAATTCATAAATCCTAATGCCACGTCAACGCCTAAATAATCACTTATATAAATATTATTTTTTGCATTAGCAATCCTCGGAACAATATATCTAAATCTTTGCATCATAGTTGCATCAACTATTAATACTTTTTTATTTAAATTAGTTAGAACTTTTGCAATATTAATAAGTAAGTCTTTCTTGTCATAAGCACCTATAAATCCTACTTGTTCCAATTTATTCAATCCCTTCCATTCATTTTATTATTCACCATACATTTGCTCTAAGTAAGTTTGTCTTTCAGATTGTTGAGTAGCAATTTCTGAACTTGTTCCAGCTTCTATACTAGATTCTCTACTTGATTCATCTTTGCCATTAAGTATATTATCAATTCCACTTCTATATTGATTATATGAATTGTTATATCTAGTAATTAAGGCATTTCTAGCATCATGTAGTATATTAGGGTCTGTATTTATTAAATTAATAGTTGCTGTTGAAGGTACATAAGTTACTGTAGCTTTTGCTTGAAGTCCTGGATCAGTATATTTTACAGCAAATAATTTACTTCCTTCCATTTGATAAGCATCAACAATTGCTGCACTCATAGTTAAAATTTCATCTTCACTAACATTCATTTTAATTGTTTCTGGTGAAAAAGTTCCTCCTAAATCAGTTAACTTAATTTTTTTCTTTGATATTACTAAATAATCTTCTCCACTAGGAAGTCTCAATCTAACATCAATAGTATCACCATCTTCTAAAGATGTAGGCAATACAATCATATTAAATTCTTGTTCTCTTAAATCATCTGTAACTGTGCTATCCTCAGTTACAACCATACCTTCTGTTATTATACTTTTAGCTGGAATATCTATCTTTGCAATTACTCTAACAGGTAATAAATTTCCTGCTTCATCTGTTATCATTGATAGTTCGCTAAATTTCGCCATTGTTAAAGCACTTGGGGTTGCAACTTCACTATTAGCAAGTTCTGTTGTCAATAAATCTGATGTTACTTCCTCTCCTGATTTTACATCAGATTTTAATACTAAAACTTGTTTTTGTGCTGCTATTCTTTGTTTTTCTTCTCCATTCATTTTAAAAATAAACATAACTAAAACAGCTATTATTATTACTCCAATAATTCCAGCTATTACTAAACCTTTTATAAAAGATGATCTTGCTTTTTTCTCTAAAGGATTCAATGTTGCCATTTTTTTAGTCCTCCTATAATTAATTATTAATCTATTATATTTTATATCAATTGTCACCTATTATCAATAACAATATTATTTTTTTTTATAATTTAATATTTTTGTAATAAAAATGTAATATTCACTACGTTTTTAATAAAATTTATGCCAAATGTTTCAAAAAGACTTTATTTTTTGCTAATTATATGATATAATTAGGATAGTTATATTTTTAGGAGGTTTATTTATGTGGTTTTTTATTATAATTGCCATTTTATTAATAATATATTTAATGTTTAGTATAAAAATTGTTAGGCAATCTGAAGTATATATCATTGAAAGATTAGGAAAATTTCATAAAGTTGCTGATGCTGGTCTTACTATAATAATTCCTTTTGTAGATCATGTTCGTAGTATTGTAAGTTTGAAACAACAAACTTTAGACATTGCACCACAAGAAGTTATCACAAAGGATAATGTTACTATCACAATTAATACAGTTGTATTTTATAAAATAGTTGACCCTACAAGAGCCGTATATGAAATTCAAAGCTTGAAAAAAGGTATTGAATACTTATCTGTTACATCAATGAGAGATTTAGTTGGTAAAATGGATTTAGATTCAACTTTTAGTTCTAGAGATATCATAAATGATAAATTAAGAGCTATACTTGATGAAGCTGCTAGTAAATGGGGATGTACAATTGAAAGAGTTGAAGTTCAAGATATTAATCCTCCACCAGATATTAGAGATGCAATGGAAAAGCAAATGAACGCTGAAAGAAATAAAAGAGCAGCAATTCTTCAAGCTGAAGGTGAAAGACAAGCCGCTGTTTTAAAAGCACAAGGTGAAAAAGAAGCCGCAATTCTTCAAGCTGATGCTGATAGAGAATCTAAAATAAGAAGAGCATCTGGTGATGCAGAAGCAATTAGAAAAGTAGCAGAAGCAAAAGCTGATGAAGTTAAAATGGTATACAATGCAATGATGAAAGCAAACCCAAATCAAACTATAGTACAATTAAAATCATTAGAAACATTAAAGGATGTTGCAAACGGAGATGCTAATAAAGTATTTATCCCATTTGAAGCTACAAGTGCACTTTCAAGTATTGGAGCAGTTGCAGAAAGCTTGAAAGATGATAAAAAACAAAAAAAATCTGAAAAAACAGATAATAATGAAAAATAATATTTTAAGGTAGTTCTAATTAATCAGAACTACCTTTCTTTTGAATATTACTTTTATCAACATTTTCATCAGGTATAAAATATTTTGTTCCAAGCATTTTATCTGGTAAGTATTGTTGTTCTACCCAATGATTTGGAAAGTCGTGAGGATATTTATATCCTACTGAATAACCTTCTGAAATCATACCTTCTGCTGGAGCATTCCTTATATGCATAGGTATTAAACCAGTATCTTGATTTTGCACATCATCTAATGCTTTATTTATAGCATTATACGAAGCATTTGATTTTATAGAATTTGCATTGTATATTGCCGCTTCTGCTAAAATAATCCTTGCCTCTGGCATTCCAACCATATTAACCGCTTGCATTGCTGAATTTGCAACAACTAATGCATTAGGATTTCCTAAACCAACATCTTCTGCTGCTGATATTACTATCCTTCTTGCTAAAAACATTGGGTCTTCACCTGCATTTAAAGCTCTTGCTAAGTAAAATACTGTTGCATCTGGATCTGACCCTCTCATTGATTTAATAAACGCACTAATATTATCATAATGAGAATCTCCATTTTTATCAAATACTGCTTTTCTCGTTTGAACACATTCTTTAGCAACTTCATTAGTAATATTAATAAAACCATCTTTATCTGGCGGAGTTGTAAGAACTGCAACTTCTAAGTTATTTAAAGCTGTTCTAACATCTCCATTTGAAGTTATTGCAAACTTTTTTAATATTTCATCACTAATTTTTACATTAAAACTTTTAAGGCCTTCTTCACTTTCTAAAGATTTTTTTAATAATGTATAAATATTTTCTTCAGTTAAAGGATTTAGTCTAAACACCATACTTCTTGAAATAAGAGCTTTATTTACTTCAAAATATGGATTTTCTGTTGTTGCTCCAATTAATATTACTGTTCCATTTTCTACATAAGGAAGTAGTGCGTCTTGTTGTAATTTGTTAAACCTATGAATTTCATCTATAAATAAAATACATTTTCCACTTGGATTAAGCAAAGTATTTTCTGCACTTGTAATTGCCTCTTTTATATCTCCTACTCCTGATGTAACTGCATTTAATTTAATGAATTTATATTTTGTTGTATTACTGATTACTTTTGCTAAAGAAGTTTTTCCACATCCTGGTG
>CANQYG010000111.1 GCA_947628015.1 uncultured Clostridia bacterium | reverse complement strand
CAGAAATGCAGGCAAGAATAACAAAATATGAAAATATATAAAAAGAGGAAAAAATGAAAATAGATACATATATAAAAGTTTAAAGGAAAATTTTGTTAGAATAACAACTACTCAAGAAAAAGCAATAAAAAATATTGTGGTAAAAATATAGGTAATGAATATACAGATTAAGATGTAATGGAACAAACAAGAAAAATCATAAATAATGTTTAAAACCAATATTTAACAATTTATTAAATCTTCAAATTATTGTTATTTTAAAAATTTGACAATATTAAAGTTTATTTGATGAACCTTACGTATAATATTATGTATACTACTAATCACTCTAATGGAAAAATAAAATCAGTGACGAAAATTAATCACTGATTTTATAAAAAAATTTTAATTAAAAAAAATTACACACTTTACTTGACAAAGTCTTCCTCCTTAATTATTTATTAATTATAATACGCATTATACAATATCTTATATTTAAAATCAAGATAATATTTTTATTAATTATATTAGTATTATTATTTTTTTAATTCATATATCATTATATCTTTTATTTTTATTATATCTGGAAAGACTAAACTTTTATTTCCTTTTCTAACTAATTTAAATACTTTGTTTACTTTTGATTGTATTTCCTTTTGTAATTCATAACTTATTCTAACCGGCTCATTTTTTCTGCAATATGTTTCATCTATATATTTTGAAATTATTGGAAACATATTTTGTATTAAAAATACTCTTTTTTCATTGTTTAGTTGACCAAAAACTATTGTATCTACAACTGGATTCTTTTTATTTTTAGATTGTTTCTCTATTTTATTATTATATATTTTTTCGTATTTATTTACTTTTGAGCTAATCGGTATAAACCAAAATAATCCTTTTGTTTTAGCATCTTCTAGGCAATAAAAACAAGGTCTCCTTTTTCCATTATCTTTATTTTTCATTAGTTCATCATCTTTAGCTATTTTATAAAATTCGTTATTTACAAAAATAAAAATATCCTTTTTTTATTATCAATATTTTTCCTCCTAAAAAAAATAGTGCATGAACATATAAATATATGCCCCGCACTATTATAAATAATTTGTTCACCTACTTATTTATTACTTATATTTCAAAGCTTCGCCAATAGGGTAGCGAAATACATTTGTTCACCTACTTATTTGTTACTTATATTTCAAAGCTTCGCCAATAGGGTGGCGAAATACATTTGCTATTGTCATTATATGCCATTTTTTTCTTTTTGTCAACTATATAATTTATTTTTTAACTATTTACAAAAAATATTCAAAAAATTAAATATCGAAAAGATATGTAGCTTCCAAATCCGCTTCGTGAGTAAGCAACGCTATTGGATATTTTTTGTATGCAAGTCCTATTGTTGTATACAATTCTTTTGGCTCCGTATATCCCATATGCCAACGTATTGCATATTTTTCTTCATTTGTTAATTTTATATATTCAGTAAGCATCATTACTGATTTTTCCCCATGTCCATAAGGAATAGTATCTTCTACTGCATAATAAGGAACTTTTTCCCATACACCTAAGCTATTTTTAGCATTTCTATAATCGACTTTATAAAAATTTGTTTTACAAATATCATGAAGTAATCCTATGATTGCTATTGATTCTTGAGGTGTTTCTACTGGAACTACACAATTTTCTACTTTATGTTTTAATATTTCATATACCTTCATACTATGTTCTAAAAGTCCATTTTCTTTACTTCCATGAAATCTTGTACTAGCAGGTGCTATATAAAAATCAGATTTTTCTAGAAAATCAAGTAGTTTGTCTATCCCTTCTCTATTAGTCTGTTTTAATAATTTAATAAATTCTTCTTTCATCTTTTAAAATTTCCTTTCTATCCTTTATATTTGATTTTTCCCTTATTTTTTGGTATAATTTATATCAATAATACTTCATAGGAGGGATTTTTTAGTGGTAATATTTTTATATTTGCTATTGGCAATTGTTCTAATAAAATTATTGCTAAAAATTAAAGTTATTCGGCCTATAATTTTTATCATAATAGCTTTTTTAGTAATATTTTTCTCTAGGTATCTTATAATGCAACTTTTAGAATTAGTTCCAGAAATAGCTTATAAAATACTTAATTAGAACAAAAAAATTCTCAAGATGGGCAGCTAACGCCCATCTTTTTTTTATACTGATACTGTTAAGTTTTTAGTTGTTATAGTATCAGTATGCTGTAACTTTTCGACAGAGATTTATATCTATTATTTTAATTCAAATGATATATTTCCTTTTCCATTATTACATTCTATATGTGCTATACTTCCATTTATAATTGTCATTGATGGGCTTTTATGTGATATATCTGCATCATAAATTATTGGAATTTTTAATTTATTAATTATGCTATCTTCTAAACAATTTTTCATAGATTCATATTCTTGATAATAATTTTTATCTAATCCATTTCTTCCAAAAATAACACATTTTGCATATTTAAAATATTCAAACTCGTTTAATTTCCAAATTGTACGCAATAGTTCTTCTTTTGACAATTCACAATTATCAAATGCTAAAATTATGCCATCATTTTTATACTTTTCATTAAAATCTTTCATACCATCATATTTAGTCCCTGAAAGCTCACTAATTAAATCTAAGCAACCTGCTATAATTCTACCAGTAACATTTATTGGTTTGTCATCTAATGTTTTCCATTCTACCTTCTCTGTTAAATTATATCCTTCAAGTCCAGTAATCTTTTCCATTCTTTCATTTTCATAAAGCTCATAACTTTCCTGTTTTATTAAATTTCCTTTTAATACTTCTAAATTATCTTCTAAACTTTTGTGATATACTTCTGCACCAAAACTTTTAAAATTATTAGAATATATAGTTGCTATATCATATTTAGTAGTAATTGGAAATAAAATTCCAGTTGGATCTGAGAAACCTTGCACCCATTTTGGATTTTCTACTAAATTTTCAAACTTGATATACGGAAGGATTTCTATTAGAAAATCTCCTCCACCTCCACATATTATGCAATTAGATTTAGATGAAAACATTTCATTTAACTCTTGTGCTCTATTTATTTCATTCGAACTTCTTCCAGCTTTACTGCAAAATATATATTTTGATAAATTAACCTTATAACTTAAATCTTCTATTTTTTTCTTAGCATTTTTTACCTTTTTTATATCTAAATCATCACTTGAACCATCTGATGGAGCTGGTACATCAATTAAGTCTCCATCTTTCAAAAATTTCGGATATATCATAAAATCCTCCTTTATTTTATATAATATTATAAAATTTTTTCCTTCAAGTCAATAATAATTCTTTACAATTAAATTTTTATATAGTAAAATTATTTTGTTTTATTTTAGTTGTTTATTTAATATATTTTATAGAATTAATTATATAAAAGGAGAATTTTATGTTTTTAAAATATTTAGTCGTTTTTTTGATTTCAATGGTACCACTTGCTGAATTAAGAGTCGCTATTCCAGTAGGACTTAGTCCATTACTTGGAAATACACTTCCTGTAATACCTTTATATATTACTTGTATTTTAGGAAATATGCTCCCAGTACCACTTATTTTCTTTTTTGCAAGAAAAATCTTAGTATGGGGATCTGATAAAAAATTTATTGGAAAATTCTTTAAATTTTGCTTAGAAAAAGGTGAAAAAGGTGGAAAAAAATTACAAGAAAAAGCTGGAAGAAGTGTATATGTAGCCTTATTTTTATTCGTTGGAATTCCTATTCCGGGAACAGGCGCTTGGACTGGTACTTTAGCTGCAAGCCTTTTAGATTTAGATTTTAAGAAAAGCTCTATTGCTATTATGGCTGGAGTAGTATTTGCTGGTATCATTATGGGATTAGCATCTGCTGGAGTCTTTGGTGCATTTAGCCAAATTTTAAGCTATTAAAAATGTTATTTTTAATTCGTTAATTAATTATAAGGAAGAAATTTATTATGAAAGAAATATTTTTAAGCTTTAGGCCAGAGTTTTTTAAACCATTATTATATGGATTAAAAAAATACGAATACAGAAAAAGGTTTTGTAACGAAGAAACAAGAGCGTATTTATATTTAAGTGGAAAATCAAGACAAGTTATAGGAGTTATGGAATTAGGAAAACCCATTCGTTTAGACCTTACTAGAGAAAACTATTTAAACTATCCTGAAACTTTGAAAAGAGTTGACAAATATATTTTAAATAAAGATATAAATGCAGTTCCTATTAAATCATTAGCATTATTTGATAAGCCAATAAATTTAGATGACATTAGAAAAGAAATATCAAATTTTATGCCACCACAAATGTATTTTGTTTTAAATAATCATCCTAAGTTAAAGTTATTGTTAGAAAGACAATCTCTAAATGAAAAATTGTTCATTCATAATCATAATGAAATTTACTATGATAATCTTGCTATGTCTGTCAGTGAAATAGAAAAGACAGATGAATTTAAAAATTTACATTTATTGCATGAGTGCAATAATGATTTTAATAATATAAAATACTGATATATAATGCGCGTGCTAATTGATAATGTCAATTTGCAAGTGCACTTTTTTTGCCAAATAAATTTTCTCCCACTTAGCTGTATTTAATAATACTTTCTATAATTTTCATATCTTCTATTTTGTTAATTGCAAAACATTTTTTTCCTAAATCTTTTATAGAAGCTCCTAAATGATACATTTCTTTGCTATCTATTACAATAAATCTATCATGGAATTTATTTGTTTTAGCAACTTTTAATATAGGATATTCTTTATTGAATTTTTTTACATCCAAAGTTTCAATATTGCTCTTGTCTGATGTTAAAATAACTACTTCCACACTATTTTTCTTTTTTGCTAACATTTTCAAAACACTATCATCAATATAATTATCTATAATCAAAATTTTGCTATTGGCTCTTTTTATAATATCTATAACTAGACTATATGCATCATAGATCTGTCCTTGAAAAAATATTTTTTGTTTTATATTTTCTTCATATTGTAATTGGTCAAATATTATATCAAATTTCTTGTCATTCTCTAGTAATTTATATTCTACATTTTTTAGTCTTTCAAATACTTGTCCATTTGAAGATATAAATTTTCTCATTTCTACAAAGGTTTCTACAATTCTTATGCTTACTTCAATAGCAATTTCATTTTTTAACAATCCTGATAGCATTATAATACCTTTTTCAGTAAACACATAAGGCAATTTTTGTTTTCCTCCACGAGTATTTGAAGTCGCAAATTGCGACTTCAAAGTTTCATACTCAATATTGCTTAGTTGAAAACAAAATTCTGTTGGAAAACGTTCAATATTTCTTTTTACAGTCTCATTTATTCTTTTTGTTTCATAATGGTATAGTCTAGCTACATCATTATCAATCATAACTTGCTTACCTCTTATTGTATATATTAAATTTTTTATGTCCTCATTTGATAATTCATTTTGAATAACTAAATCATTTTGCTCCATAATTCACATCCTTTTTTTATTTGTGTATATTATAGAACGTTTGTTTGTATGTGTCAATAGTTTTTTTATAAATATTTCTTTTTTTGTTACTAGATAATACTTTTAAATAAAAAATAACGGGCTTTCTTAGAAATAGGAATGCTCGCTTATTTTTAAAATG
>CANQYG010000110.1 GCA_947628015.1 uncultured Clostridia bacterium | reverse complement strand
TTCATTTGTTTTATTCCTCCATTTTTACATTATGTTATTTTTATTAAGGTAAAAACTTAATAAAAAAGTAAAAAATCCTATAATCAGCTTTATTTAAGCTTTTTATAAGATTTTTATTTTTCTTTTTTTATTGAATTATTACAAACTTTTAATTTTTATTTCCTTGATTTTTCCTTTTAGTTATGCTATATTTTTAACATATTAATTTTTATTAAGTTTTTACATTAATTAAAATTTTATATAATTATTTCTATTATTTCATTAATTGGAATTTCAACTTTATTACACATTACTAAACAATGTTTATATTCATCTATTTTCTTAACACTTTCAATAATTGTTACATATTTACCTCCAGATTTTCTTAAATCAGGTACAAAATAAGTAATTGTAACCTTTGGATTATTTGCTATATCATTTTTTATTTTTTGAAGTTTATTATTTATGATAGTCTTTTCTTCTTCTCCGAATATCTATTCTATTTTCTGTTAGTCTTGCTGTTTCTTTTACTCTTTCCTCATATCCTGTAAGTGCTGCAAACGGAGCAAATTGTGCAGCTCGTTGTTCTATACTTAATCGTGTATGTTTTTCTGACACATGATGTGGCAAATTTATAATATCTTCATAATTTTCCATATTTTATCTCCTATGCCCTATGTCCTCCTATTTGAGAATTTCTTTCCTTCATAGTTCCATCTTTTTCAAGATTCATATCTTTTAAAATTGCATTTTTTCCATATTTTTTCTTAATATCTAGAATCGTATGTTGTAAATTATTTTCTTTTTTTCTTTCATTACTTTTTTCTATTTTTTCTTGTTCTTGCTTATTATAATCAACAAACAAGCTAATTTGCTCATTTTGGTTTGATTCTTCAATTTCATTTTCATCTACAACATTATTTGCAACAACATATATTTTTCTAGCTAAAAGTTTTTTATTCATAATTCTTTCATATAGTTCTTGTATTGCCTCTACTATCAATTTAGTAGATGATGTTCTTTCTGTCAAATTTATTGTCCCGTGTGCGTGTTTTGGTATATTTCTACCATATCTATCTTTTGTAATTTTTCCTGTATATGATTTTTTTATTTCTGAGTCAATTAGATTTTCCGTATCATATTCTATTGTCAGTACAAGTTGATTTGTTATCAAATGTTTTTCAACCAAGTCCAATACTAATGAATCTGTCATTTCTTTTACAATTAACCTTGCTTGTTCATAATTATATGGAGTTGATAATACTTGACCTAAACTAATGCTATTAGTTACTGGTTTAAACTCTTTTATATCCTTCATAGTACAAGGCTCATATCCCCAAGCGTGGTCAATTAAAAATTCTGCATTTATGCCAAACAATTTATATAATAATTCTTCATTATTAACTGAGCATCTTGCAACATCTCCCATTGTAAAAATATTATTTTCTTCTAATTTTTTTGCATACCCATTTCCTACTCTCCAAAAATCTGTAATAGGTTTATGATTCCATAATAATTTTCTATATTGCATTTCGTCTAATTCTGCTATTCTTACACCATTTTTATCTGGTTTTATATGTTTTGCACCTATATCCATTGCAATTTTTGCAAGATACATATTTGTTCCTATTCCAGCAGTTGCTGTTATTCCTGTTGTTTTAAAAACATCATATATCATAGCCGTTACCATCTGTCTTGGTGTCATATTTGCTGTTTTTAAATATTTCGTAATATCAATAAAAACCTCATCAATTGAATATGGATATATATCCTCAGGAGCAATATATTTTAAATAAATATTATAAATTGATGTACTATATTTCATATATTCTGCCATTCTAGGCTTGGCAATAATATAGTCTAATTTTAAATTTAAATTATTTTTTAATTCAGCATCATCATAAGACATTCCTTCAAATTTATTGTTTTTTGCTTTTTTTCTTCTTTCATAATTTATTTCATTTATTTTTTGAACTACCTCAAATAGTCTTGCTCTGCCTGGTATTCCATAAGCTTTTAAAGAAGGTGTAACTGCTAAACATATTGTTTTTTCAGTTCTCGATTTGTCTGCAACAACTAAGTTTGTTGTTAAAGGATTTAATCCTCTTGCTCTACATTCTACTGAAGCATAAAAACTTTTTAAATCTATACAACAATATATACCCACATTCAATACTCGTATAATCAATTATATAGAAATATTAATCTACTTAATTGATTAATCCCTTTCTTTTAATTTTTATATTATATTTATTGTAACACTTTTGTTTTATAAAAACAAGTGTTTGTTTATATGTTTTTATATTATATATTAATTTTTTTGTGTTACTTATTTTTCCCTTAAAATAATTGAAATAACAATAAAATTGTGATAAAATGTTTTATATAGGCATACGCCTTTTAGTATTTTAAAGGAGGTATTTTAATTTTAAATTATTTCATTTTAGAAAGGAGCCATAATATAATTATGAAACTTAGTAGTGAGCAAGAACATCTTGTTTTAGAAAATCGGAAACTAGTTTATTATTCAATAAGCAAGCTAGGGATTCCTTCTTATTTTCCAGATTACGAAGATATTGTTTCTATAGGTACAATTGGATTAGTAAAAGCAGCCATCACTTTTGATACATCACGAAATATTAATTTTTCAACATATGCCACGAAATGTATAAATAATGAGTTATTTATACATTTTAGAAAAAATAATAAATATGAAAATGATATTTCTATTTATGAAGTTATCGGAGATAATGATGATCTTACTTTATTAGATACATTTGCAGATCCGAAATCTGACTTTGTTGAAGACTTAATAAAAAATGAAGAATTCACAAAAGTAATTATGATTATTCTCAACCGTTTAAAAGGACTTGGAAGAATTACTCTTCTTTACCGAATGGCAGGTTTTTCACAACTACTTATTGCAAAAAAATCAAATGTATCTAGAAGTTATATAGCTGAAATTGAAAAACAATCTATTAAGAAATTAAAAAAATTTATTTCTCTAAAATCACATTATAAGGAGGTATTTTCTATGGGAATAGAAGGAGATGAGTACAAGATTTCTTTTTCTACTAAGGATGTTAGTCAATTCAATAGAATTTTTGCTGAACTTTTGAAAAAACAATCAACAATTAACGAATTACCGGATTTTAAGGTTAACTGCAACAATGAGCGGGTTATAATCCAAGTTCCTGCTCACCCAGATTCATTTTCATTCATTGCTCAAATTATTCAAGAAATTGATAATTTCAGTATGAAATATGTATCTAATAAGTCAAAATTATATACAAATGATACTAATAATGAAATAAATTCTGAAAAAAATTAATTTATCTAACAATAAATCGTTGCCGAAAAACTACTGCATATTGATACTGTAACAGCTAAAGCTTAACAGTATCAACATCTTTGATTTCGTATCAACGATTATATGGGTTACAATAAAAAAGCAGTAAATATTCCAAATGGATTTTCACTGCTTTTTTCATTTTATCCATTAGTAAGTATGCCGTTCTCTTTCAAGCTTTAGCCATTCATTTAAAATCATCTCCAAAATCCAACTTCCGATGTAATTCTTCACAGTCAGGATATACTTCTTTTACTCTCTTTTTGAATTCTTTTGGATAAAACATTTTTTTGCCCTCCTATTAAAAATTTTTTTATATTATTGTATTTATGAAACTTTTATGATAAAATATATTATAGTTTTATTATTACTTAATTATTTTTTATCTCCTTTTAGGAGTTCACATATATAAACCAATACAACAAAACAATATTTTGTTAAAGGAGGAATCACAATATGGCAAATGCAAAAGAATATATACGGAGAAAGGCAAATGCAATATCTTTAGTATTAACTGCACTTTATCTTTTATTTTCCATTATATATGGAATTTCAACTACTTTTAACAATAATGACCATATTTATTACTGGCTAGTTAATTGTTTCTTAGGTACTGTTTTTATCTACTTTCTTTTTTACTTTATTATTTTTAACAGGGGCAAAACAGATACTTATGATTTTGAAATTCAAGCACAAGACGATCTATCTTACACTGATTTTCAGCAAGTTTATAGCTTTACAACGCACAATTATGATTTGTATCTTGAAATGTTAAGACAACTTGTAAGAAATGAAGAGTATAAATTCTATGCTAAGTTTGGTGAAAATCATAATGTAATTATAATTGCTAAAAATAAAGATGATAAAGAAGTGCTAAATATTAGCATTGAGTATGAAAAAAAGTAAAAGTTTTGCCATATCAAAAAGTGGAGATTCTTGTAATTAGAATTTCCACTTTTTCTATTTTATTTTAAATATAATATATCTATGTCAACATCTCCATTTATTCCATCTATCTTGCCTGTGTTGCACATTTGCCACAAATAATATTTATTATCATAATCAGTTTTACTTGTATAATGTGCAAGCCATACATTTTCAAAATCATCTGCATACCATACTTTTTGTAAGTAATTTTTGCTACTATATAAAGATGCTTTATATCCTTTTTTATTTAATGTAGTTTCATAAGTTTTTGCTATTTTGTTAATATCATAAAAGCTCATATTACAATTAACAAAACTTGACCAACTTTCCCAATCAAACGCAATAGGTAAATCTATATCATAATTTTTTAAATTATCAGAAATAAAGTTAGCTTGTTCTTCCGCTTCTTTTATTGTTTTTGCATAAGAATAAAAATATATTCCAACATCTATGTCATTATTCTTAGCACCTTCAATATTTTTTACAAAATACGGGTCTAGTGCATATTCTTTGTCAAAACCTTTTTGATAACCAAGTCTAATTATTGCAAAATCAGCTCCAGCACTTTTAACCTTTTTCCAATCTATATCTCCTTGCCACTGAGAAACATCTATTCCAATTTTAGTATTTTCATTTTTATATTTGTTTATTGCATCTTCAAAAAGAATAGTATTTTTAGGTGAATTGTTATTTCCTCCTCCTGATGTTTTAGATACAACATTAAGTACAAAATCTTGAGTTTCTTCATTTCCACTTTTATCTTTTATGCTATAAGTTAAATTATATTTTCCTACGCTATTTATATCATAGTCACCAATTATTTTTCTCTCTGGTGTAGAATCTGCATTATCTCCACTAAAAATTAAATCCTTAATTTCTTTGTCATATCCAACATTTACAGAAATGCTCCCTCCCATATAAATCATAGGCTTTGTTGTATCTACTACATTTATTTCAAAGGATTTTGTTTTATTTTTATTTCTAATGCTTTTATAATTAAAATTTACTGTTATTTTTCCAAGATTGCCAGTATCTATCAAGTTATCTTCTAAAAGCTCTCCTTTTAAATCATCTATAAAGTCAGATACTTTTACCTTTGAACCAAACTCAACTGTTAAATTTTCCTTTAGGGTAAGCGCTACTGCATCTTCCTTTTTTTCATTTTCTTTATCTATAAATATAAAAGCTCCTATACCAATTGCAATTATTACTATTATTATACTTGCTATAATTATTATTTTCTTCTTCATTTTCTGCTTTCGTATTCCCTTCTACACTTTTTATTATTGTGTTCATTTGTATAATATATTATTATAAATAATTGATAAAAATCGTTACTAGATAATACTTTTAAATAAAAAATAACGGGCTTTCTTAGAAATAGGAATGCTCGCTTATTTTTAAAATGCA
>CANQYG010000109.1 GCA_947628015.1 uncultured Clostridia bacterium | reverse complement strand
TGAGTTATGAAAAAACTCATAGAAAAAATAAATGTTAAGTTATTTTTCTTAACTTAACATTATTATACAAGGAGGTTACAAATGTTAAAAAGAGTTGCAATTTTAGCAAATGGTGGAGATGTAGCAGGGTTAAATCCGGTTATAAGAGCCATAAAAAGAACTGCAGAAGAAAATAAAATTGAGTGTTATGGTTTTATTGATGGATACAAAGGTTTAGTTGAAAATAAATTTATTAGATTAGACCATCAACCTATTGCAAATGGTATTCTTCCAAGAGGAGGTTCAATCATTGGTTCTTCTACTAATACAATTGTTTTTAATTATAAGGTTACTAATCCAGATGGCAGTGTTGAATACAAAGATTTATCTGATTTATGTGTACAAAATATGATGAACGACAGATTTGATTGTTTATTTACTTTAGGAGGAGATAGTACTCAAAAGTCAGCTAGAGATTTATATATAAAAGGTATAAATGTTATTGGAGTTCCAAAAACAATTGATAATGATGTTATGTGTACAGAAATTACATTTGGAAACAATACCGCTGTTTCTGTTGCTGCTGAGGCTCTTGACAGACTTCACACAACTGCTGAAACTCATCATAGAATAATGTGTTTGGAAGTTATGGGAAGATATGCTGGTTGGATTGCTTTAGAATCTGCAATAGCTGGAGGGGCTGATGTTGCCTTAATTCCAGAGATTCCTTATGATATAAACAAAGTTGTTGATAGCATAAAAAGAAGAATTGCAAGAGGAAAACAATTTAGTGTTGTTGTTGTTTCAGAAGGAGCAAAAGAGAAGAACAAAGAAGCTTCAACATATAATGCTGACATTGATAGCAAAACTGGTATATCAGTAAAATTTGCTGGAGCAGGAGATAAAGTTGCAAAACAACTTCAAGATTTAATTGGACTAGAGTCAAGATGTACAACTCTTGGTTATATGCAAAGAGGGGGAACTCCAACTGCATATGATAGGGTTCTTTCAACTAAGTATGGTGCAAAAGCAATGGAATTTGCTATGGAAGGTAAATTTGGAATTTTAACTGTTATAAAAAATGGAAAACTTGATTATGTTCCACTTGAAGAAGTTGTTGGTAATAATAAAGAGTTAGGTGCAGTAGAAGGTGGAACTGAAGATAGTAATATACGTTATGTTACAATGGACCACGAGCTTGTAAAAACTGCAAGAGATATTGGAATTTGTTTAGGAGATTAAATTCTCATCTAAGTCAAGTCTTTCGCCTTCAAAATGATGACTTTTCTAGAGTATAAAAAAATTTACACCTTAAATTTTAAGGTGTATTTTTGTGTATTAAAACTGTTTATCAAAAATAGATAATTTTATTTACAACTATAATAAATTTGTGTATAATATAATAAGTAAAAATTAGGTAAATGGAGAATTATTATGGACTTTAAGGAAATTATTGCATCACTTATTTTTGATAGTATTAATGATGTTCAAATTGATAAAGATGAAATTAAAAAGTATATTGAAATTCCAAAAGAAAATGAAAATGGTGATTTTGCTTTTCCTTGTTTTAGACTTGCAAAAAGTTTGAAAATGGCTCCAAACATTATTGCAGAAAATTTAAAAGAAAAAATAAATATAAAAGATAGTATTATAGAAAAAGTAGAAGCTATTAGTGGTTATTTAAACTTTTTTATTGATAAATCTCATATTGTTAAAAATGCAATTGATAAATTTGATATTCAAAAAGAAGAGTATGGAAAACAAAATATTGGAAATGAAAAAATTATACTTGTAGAATATTCATCACCTAATATTGCAAAACCTTTTCATATTGGACATTTAAAAACAACTATAATTGGAAATGCACTTTTTAACATTTACAAAAATTGTGGCTACAAAACAATTAGCTTAAATCATTTAGGCGATTATGGAACACAATTTGCAAAATTAATTGAAGGATATAAAAGATGGGGAAGTGAGTACGATTTAGAAAATGACCCAATAGATAAGCTTTCTGATATTTACAAGAGAATAAATGAACTATGTGAAGAAGATGAAAGTGTTCTAGAAGAATGTAGAGAAACTTTTAAAAAGTTGGAAAATGGTGACGAATTTTGTGTTAACTTATGGAACAGATTTAAAGAATTAAGCTTAAAAGAGTTTGAAAAAATATATAAGCTTTTAAATGTTAAATTTGATTCTTATAATGGTGAATCTTTTTATTCTGACAAAATGCAAGAGGTAGTAGACATACTTGAGAAAAATGGCAAACTTACTACATCTCAAGGTGCGAAGGTTGTAGATTTAACTGATAAAGGAATAAAGACACCTTGCATAATCAAAAAAACAGATGGAACTTCTATCTATGCAACTAGAGATTTAGCAGCAATTCTTTATAGAGCAAGAACTTATGACTTTGATAAATGTATATATGTTGTTGCAGAAGAACAAAATTTACATTTTAAACAAATCTTTGAAGTTGCTAAATATTTAGATTTAGATGAAAAATATACAAATGGATTAATTCACGTTAGCTATGGTATGATAAGATTACCTGAAGGAAAGATGTCAACTAGAAAAGGAAATTTTGTAAAAGTTGAAGATCTTTTAAATGATGCAATCAAAAAAGCAGGAGAAATTTTACAAGATAGAAATGATGTAGATAACAAAGAGCTAATTTCAAAACAAGTAGGAATTGGCGCAGTTATTTTTGAAGATTTAAAAGAATCAAGAATAAAAAATCAAGTTTTTGATTTAAATGAAGCATTAAATTTTAATGGGGAAACTGGTCCTTATGTACAATATATGACTGTAAGAACTAAAAGTGTTTTAGAAAAAGCTGGATATATTCCAAATAAAGATGATGTAAATATAGAAGTGCTTACAGATAATGAAAGCATCAATTTAATAAAATTAATTGAAAATTTTGATAAAATAATTTTATCTGCACTTGAAAAAAATGAGCCATCTATTATTGCAAGATATAGTGTAGATTTAGCAAAAGCATACAGCACATTTTACAATGAAAATAAAATTATAAACAGCGATACAGCAGTGCAAGATGCTAGATTATATTTAACTTATATGACAAAAGTTACTTTAACAAATGCATTAAAACTTCTTGGAATTGAAGTTCCTGAAAAGATGTAAGAAAGGGTTTTAAAATGACAAAAGTAATGTTTATCTCTAGTATGGGTGGACATCTAAATGAGCTAACTCAACTAGATTTTCAAAATTACGACTATAGTATTGTTACTGAAAAAACTGACTCTACTAAAGGCATAAAAGACAAATTTAAAGATAAAGCACATTTTCTTTTGTATGGTACAAGAAAAACTCCTATAAGATATTTTTTCATTTTACTATTTAATTTTTTTAAAAGCTTATATTTATTTTTAAAAATTAGACCTAAGGTAGTAGTTACAACAGGAACTCATACAGCAGTTGCAATGTGTTATATAGCAAAAATGTTTAGAGCAAAAGTTATTTGGATAGAAACTTTTGCAAATAGAACTTCTAAAACTCTTGCTGGTAGATTAGTATATCCAATTGCTGATACATTTGTAGTGCAATGGGAAGAAATGAAATCTCTTTACCCAAAGGCTAAATATTGGGGGTGGATTTTTTGATTTTTGTTACATTAGGAACTCAAGATAAAAAATTTAAAAGGTTATTAGATGCAGTCGAAAAATTAGACATTGATGAAAAAATTGTTGCACAAATAGGTTCAACTGATTTTAAATCAGAAAAAATGGAATTACATAAATTTATGTCTAAAGATGAGTTTGATAATTATATGAAAGAAGCAAGGATAATTATTACACATGCAGGTGTTGGAACAATTATAGAAGGATTGAAGCTACATAAAAAAATGATTGTATCTGCTAGAAAAAAAGAGTATAAAGAGCACGTAAGTAATCATCAAGAGCAAATTCTTAGACTTTTTTCAGAAGATGGTTATATTTTAGCATTAGATAATTTTGATGATTTAGAAAAGCTTATTAATAAAGATTTCATTCCAAAAGAGTTCAAAAGCAACAATGAAAATTTTAATAATAACTTAAAAAAAGAAATAAAAAATTTAATTAAGATATAGTTTTCCTACTTGATTTAAAGGAGAAATATGAATCAAAAGAAACAATTAGTAAAAAATACAATTATTATAGCTATTGGAAAGTTAAGTACACAAATAATTTCATATATTTTACTTCCATTATACACAGCAAAACTTTCACCATCAGAATATGGAACTTATGACTTTATTTGTACTGTATCATTATTTTTATGTCCTATAATTACATTACTTATGGAAGAGTCAATGTTTAGATTCTTGATTGATGCTATAAGTAAAAATGAGAAAAAGAAAATAATAAGCCAAACTGTAATTTATACTTTTTTAGGAACTATTATTTTTATTCCTTTAGCTGTTTTAATACTCAATATATCAACTGAATATACAGGTGCTTTAATATTTGCGTTTATAGTGTTTGTTATTTCAAATATTTTTATAGGATTAAGCAATGCTCTGGCAAGAGGCCTAAGCAAAATAAAATTATATTCTTTTTCTAATTTTATTTTGGGGATTGGTACCATTATATTAAACATAATATTTATTGTATTTTTAAAAGCAGGAGCAGAAGGACTTTTATGGGCTAATTCTATTGCAAATATAGCAACAGCTTTAGTTATATTTTATAAATTAAAACTTTGGAAATTTATTGGAAAATATGATAAGCCTCTTATGAAGGAAATGGTTAAATATTCAGTTCCTTTAGTACCAAATAGTATATCTTGGAACATAATTAATATGTCAGATAGAATTATTTTAACACAGATTTTAGGGGCAGCATCTAATGGAATCTATGCAATGGCAAGCAAATTTCCAAATATTATTAGTGTAGTTTATGGATATTTTTATACTGCTTGGAAGGAATCTGCTGCAAGGATTTCAAAAGAAAATAACAAAAATAAATATTATAATAGCATATATCACGATATGAAAAGATTACTTTTTTCGGTAACTATTTGCTTAATTGCTGTAATGCCTTTTGCATTTCCAATTTTAATTAACAAAACTTATGATGAGGCATATATATATATTCCAATTATAATGATTGCAACTTATTATTCTAATTTATCAAGTTATTTTGGAGGAATATTTTCAGCATATAAAGATACGAAAATTATGGGAACAACGACAATCGGAGCTGCTATCATTAATTTAATTATAGATTTACTATTAGTTCAAACAATTGGTATATATGCTGCGTGTATTTCTACATTAATTGCTGATTTGATAATTTATATTTATAGAAAAAACAAACTAAAGAAATATATAAAATTAAGAGAACTTAAGTTTTTAGGTCCATGCATTATAATGATAATAATTTGCTTTGCTTATTATACAAAATATATGTCTTTTGTACCTAATGTTCTTTATTGGATTTTAAATATAATATCATTATTAATTGCTATTACATATAGTATAGTAAATAATTATAATTTAATAAAACCAATATTAAATAAATTAAAAAGAAGAGATTAGTTACCTATATGTGCTTTTAAGCAAAGCAAGAAAGGAATAATTTGTATGAAATACTTTGGAACAGATGGAATTAGAAGAATTGCAAACACAGAACTTACACCAGAGCTAGTATATAAAGTTGCAAAAGCTGGAGCGTATGTTTTAGCAAAACATTCTGGTTCAGCACCTACTATTTTAATAGGAAGAGATACAAGAATTTCAGGTACTCTTATTGAAAGTGCTATGACTGCTGGATTTTTAAGTTATGGTGCAAATGTTAAATCTATTGGAGTTATACCAACTCCTGGTGTAACATATTTAACAAAAAAATTAAAAGCTG
>CANQYG010000108.1 GCA_947628015.1 uncultured Clostridia bacterium | reverse complement strand
TCAAACTTTAAAGCTCGTATTGTACATATATCAATATGTTACGAGCTTTTTGCTATTTTTAACTGTTAAAGATGGGAATATAACATATAATTGTAAAATTTACAAGAAAAAATAAAATATAAATTTTTATGGAAAATATTGACAAAATATAATTTAAAATATATAATAGTATCATAAAATAAATATGGGGGAAATTTTATGGGAGTTTCTTTGCATATTTATTTTTTTATCAAGATAAATAATTGATTATAAATATAATATAGAGTATAATATTTAAAATTAAAGAAGGGAAAAATTATAAATTTTTAATGTAGTAAAAATGAAAAGAACACATAAAATAGTAATTATGATAATGATAGTAATATTAATAATAGTTTTAAGTTTGATTTTTGTAAATTATTTTGTAATATTGAAAACAAAATCAATGATAATTTCAGAAGAGCAAGCAGTAGAGAAAAATGCAGATTGCATACTTATTTTAGGAGCAGGTATTTGGCAAAATAAACCTTCTCCAATGCTAGAAGATAGAATTAAGGAAGGCATTAGTTTGTACGAAAAAGGAGCTTCAAAAAAGATATTAATGAGTGGAGACCATACAAAATCTGATTATGATGAAGTAAATGTAATGAAAGAATATGCTATTGAAAAAGGGATAAGCTCAGAAGATATTTTTATGGATCACGCTGGGATTTCAACTTATGATAGCATTTATAGAGTAAAAGAGATATTTAAAGCAAAAAAAGTAATAATAGTTACACAAGAATATCATTTATATAGAGCTTTATATATAGCACAATCATTAGGACTTGAAGCGTATGGAGTCAAATCAAATCCAAGAGAATATGCTGGACAAATGATGAGAGATTTCAGAGAGGTATTAGCGAGAGATAAAGATTTTGTTATGTGTATATTAAAACCAAAATCAAAATTTTTAGGAGATTCAATTTTAATAAACGGAAATGGTGATATAACAAATGATAAATAATAATAAAAAGTAAATAAAAAATGAATAATAAATATAAAACTGAATAAATTAATAAAAAACTAAAGGAGGACAAGACAATTTTTTACTTAGGATGTTTTATAGGAATTATGATAGGAGCGACTTTAGCGATTGTTCTTTATGCTTGTGTTTTGATGGGAAAAAAGGGAGAAGAAAATGGACAAAGTAATAGAGTTAACCAAGTTGCAGAAAGATGAAGAAAAACTTCTAGTAGCAAAAGTATTAGATAAAATTAAAATGGTAGAATCTAAGAATAGATTTGAAAACACAGACTTTCTAGATTTATCTCAAAAAAGTAATATTCAAGATATTCTAATAAAAAGGAAACAAAATAATTATTGTTTCTTCGGTGGATTTGATATGGCAGAAAGAACAATGCTTATCATTTATCCAAGCTTATATGAAGATAAAGTAAATTTTAAAAATATATATGAACAAATTATTTCAGTAATAAGAATTACTCTTCCAAAAGAACTGCAAGGAACATTTGAACATAAAACCTATCTAGGTGCAATAATGAAATTGGGAATAAAAAGAGAAAAATTAGGAGATATTCTAGTTAGAGATGATGGAGCAGATATAATTATTTCAAAAGAAATTGAAAAATTTTTAATAAATAATTTAGCAGACTTAACAAGATTTAAAAAGTCTAAAATAGAAGTTATTAAATTAGATGAAATAAAATATGTTGAGAAAGAAAAAGAAACTTTTAAAATTAATGTACCATCAATGAGATTAGATGCAATAGTTGGAGAATTAGCAAAAGTATCAAGAAATGATGCAAACTCATACATAAACCAAGAAAGAGTATTTGTAAATTTTAAATTAGAATTAAGAAATACGAAACAAATTTTAGAAAATGACATTATAACAATTAGAGGAAAAGGAAGATTCACAATCTTTAAAATAATAGGTGAAACAAAAAGCAAAAGAATTAATTTAGAAGTACAAAAGTGGTAGAAATAGTATAAATTAAAATTTTATTGGCAATAATCTTTTACAGAAAAATGAGTTTGAAAATAATGAATTTTCAGCCAATTTATTAAAAAAGGAAGGAATGTGAATTTTATGAAAGAAATGCCAATAAAAGATGTTAGAGCAAGTCAAATTTTTGATTCGAGAGGAAATCCAACAATTGAAGTAACAGCAATATTAGATGATGGAAGTATTGGTACAAGCAAGGTTCCATCAGGAGCATCTACAGGTAGTTATGAAGCTTATGAGCTAAGAGATGGAGATTATCAAGTCTTTAATGGATTAGGAGTAAGCAAAGCAGTTGACAATGTTAATAAGAAAATTTCAAAAAATATTATTGGAGAAAATGCTTATAATCAATCATTAATAGACAATATGCTGATTAATTTAGATGGAACAAAAAATAAATCAAAACTAGGTGCAAACGCAATACTTGGAACTTCAATGGCAATTGCAAAAGCTTCAAGTAATAGTTTGAAAATTCCACTTTATAGATATTTAGGAGGAATTTTTGGAAGTAAAATGCCAATTCCTATGATGAATATTTTAAATGGTGGAAAACATTCAAGCAACAATTTAAATATTCAAGAATTTATGATAGTTCCAGTTGGAGCAGAAAACTTTAAGGAAAGTATGCAAATGTGCGTAGAAATATATCAAGTTTTAAAGCAATTGTTAAAACAAAAAGGATTATCTACTTCAGTAGGTGATGAAGGTGGTTTTGCACCAGATTTGGAAAATGATGAAGAAGCAATTAAATTAATATTAGAGGCAATAGATTTAGCAGGATTAAAAGAAAAAGATGTAAAAATTGCTTTAGATGTTGCAAGTTCTGAAATGAGAGAAGAGGCTAAGAAAATTCAAAAAGAAGGATATTATTTTTGGAAAACAGATGAATATAAGAGTAAAAATGAAATGATTGACTATATTGTAAAGCTCACAGAAAAATATCCAATAATGTCAATAGAAGATGGGCTATCTGAAGAAGATTGGAAAGAATGGAAAGAGCTAACAAGCAAAATTGGTAAAAAAGTTGATTTAGTCGGAGATGATTTATTTGTTACAAACAAAGAAAGATTAGAAAAAGGTATAAAAAATAATGTAGCAAATTCAATATTGATAAAACCAAATCAAATAGGAACTTTGACAGAAACTTTAGAAACGATAAATTTAGCAAAAGAAAATGGATATAAAACGATAATATCACATAGATCAGGAGAAACAGAAGATACATTTATTGCAGATTTATCAGTAGCAGTTAACTCTCAGCAAATAAAGATGGGAGCACCTTGTAGAAGTGAAAGAGTTGCTAAATATAATAGATTATTGAAAATAGAAGAAGAACTGTAAGAAAATAAAAATGTTGAAATATAGCTAAAAATGAAGTATAATAGAAAGTATTATTTAAAGAAAGGTAAAAGTTACAAAAATGAAAGTTCATTTTATAAGCCTAGGTTGTAAAACTAATCAGTATGAAACAAATGCAATGGAACAAGGTTTTATAAAAAAAGGCTATGAAATTGTAGATGAAGAAAAAGCAGATATATATATAATAAATACTTGTAGTGTAACAAATATTGCAGAAAGAAAGTCCAGACAAATGTTAAGAAAAGCAAAAAGTATGAATCCAGATGCTATAATTGTTGCATCTGGATGTTATGCACAAGTTGCAAAAGAAGAAATTTCTAAAATAAAAGAAGTTGATTTAATATTAGGAATAAATGAAAAAAATAATATTGTAGAAATAATTGAAAATTATATAAAAAATAAATCAGAGGGTAAGGAAATTGTAACAGATGTTATGCATCAAAAAAATTATGAAGATTTTGGTGTAGTAACTTATACAGAAGCAAATAGAGCAGTTGTAAAAATTCAAGATGGATGCGATAGATTTTGTACATATTGTATAATACCTTATGCAAGAGGTAGAGTAAGAAGTAGAAATCCTGAAAGTATAATAAAAGAAATAGAAGAAATTGCAGAAAAAGGAATAAAAGAAGTTGTTCTTACAGGAATACATATAGCATCTTATGGAAAAGACTTTGATGAAACAAAAGTTGATGAATATAGAAAAATATATGGATATACAGAAAGTTATGAAAAATTTAACCCAAAAGATGATTTAGCAACTGGAGGATTTAGGTTAATAGAACTGTTAGAACAGCTTAATAAAATTGAAAAAATAGAAAGAATTAGATTAGGCTCAATAGAACCAAAGCTAATTACAGAAGAATTTATAGAAAGACTTTCAAAACTAGAAAAAATATGTAATCATTTTCATTTATCACTACAAAGTGGCTGCAATGATACTTTGAAGAGAATGAATAGAAGATATAGTACAGAAGAATTTGAAAAATCATTAGAGCTAATTAGAAATAAATTTGAAGATGTGATGATTACAACAGATATTATTGTGGGATTTCCAGGTGAGACAGAAGAAGAGTTTGAAAAAACATATAATTATTTAAAAAAGATAAAATTATATAAAATGCATACTTTTAAATATTCTCCAAAAAAAGGAACAGTTGCTGAAAAAATGGATGGGCAAGTTGAAGGAGATATTAAAGATATAAGAAGTGAAAAAATAATTAATTTATCAAATCAAAATCAACTAGAATATAATAAAAAATATATTGGTAGAAAGTTAGATGTATTGTTTGAAGAAATGGATAGTGATGGATATTTCAAAGGACATACGTCAAATTATATGCTAGTAAAAGTAAAAACAAATAAGAATCTAGAAAATAATATTTTGAAAATAGAAATAAAAAACGTAGATGGTTTAGAATTAATTGGAGAAGAAGTAAAAAATTAAAAAATGATTAGGAGAAAAAATGCCAAGAACAAAGTTAGATGATAGAAATTTACCTACATACACAAAAGGTGAAGAAATATTTAATATGGTAACTCATATTGTTGGTGGCTCTATTGGAATTATAGGACTGATAATTTGTTTAGTTATTTCTATAATTCATAAAGACGCATATTCAATAATTGGAAGTATTATATATGGAATTTCTATGATATTTTTATTCACAATGTCAAGTGTTTATCATGGATTAAATCCAAAAAGAAAAGCAAAAAAAGTGATGCAAGTGTTAGATCACTGTACAATATTTATATTAATTGCAGGAACATATACGCCAATACTTCTTAGTCCAATAAGGATGGTAGATTCAGTTGCAGCATGGGTTATGTTTGCAATTGTTTGGATATTAGCTATTATTGGAATAGTGCTAAATGCCATAGATTTAAAGCAATATAAAGTTTTTTCAATGATTTGCTATTTAGTAATGGGCTGGCTTATAATATTTAAAATGGATTTACTAATTGAGGCTATTACTATGCCAGGAGCAATGCTAATTTTAGCAGGTGGTATAATTTATAGTATAGGTACAATTCTTTATGGAATTGGAAGAAAAAAGAAATATATGCACTCAATTTTTCATTTGTGTGTAGATATTGCAACTTTACTTCAATTAATAGCAATTATTTTATATGTAGTATAAATCAGAAATATTAAAAACAGTTAAACATATCTTAAAAAGATTCATTTTTAAATAAAAAACGAAAATTAAAGTATAAAATATGTTTACATAAAGCTTAAAATATGTTATAATAATGTTATGATTTTGAAATAAAAAATAATTGAAAATAAAACCATTTTATGAAATAATAAAAAGGGAGAATTATAAAATGAAAGCAATAGAAATAAGAAATAAATATTTAGAATTTTTTAAAAATCATAATCATAAGGTCATTCCAAGTGCACCATTAATTCCAGAAAATGATCCATCAGTTTTATTCACAACAGCAGGAATGCAACCATTAGTACCATATCTTTTAGGAGAAAAACATCCAGAAGGAACA
>CANQYG010000107.1 GCA_947628015.1 uncultured Clostridia bacterium | reverse complement strand
TGCATGTCTTATGTGCGCCGCCAGCGTTTATCCTGAGCCAGGATCAAACTCTCATATTAAATATTTTTAGAGTTTTAGCTCATTTTAAATCTGTTTTGTAGTTTTACTATATTTGTAATGATTACTATTACTCTTATAGTTTTCTACTTTTTTTGGTAGTACTTAAACTACCGCTTTTATTGGTTTCTCAAAAGATTCATTGTTTATTTTTCAATGTACTTTATGTCTAGCAAAAATTAATTCTTTCTGCCGACGAAAATTATTATACTATGGTATTTTAAAAAAGTCAACACCTTTTTTAAAAGTTTTTTAAATATTTTTTTAACTAGGAATGAAAACTTAAATTCCAGTTTTAAAAGCTAATAGAAAATTGTAAAAAAATGTTCTAAAATAGTTGAATTTCTAAGCTTTTTACTACATTACATTTTTATATATAATTTTCAAATATTGGATCCAAATTTATTCCTATTATTGCTCCAGTATTGATATATACGCTATTGATTTTGTTTTTTAATTGTTTCATAAATGCTGTCACTTGTTCTACTGGATAATTATTAAGTATTACTGATTGATTTTCATCAAATGTTTTTATCATTCCTATATCATTTGTAAAGTTTACTGTGTCTTTATATGAATATGTTACTTTTTTTATTCCATTTGTAGTTGTTATTTCCATTATATTACTTATGTTATTTTCTTCAATTGTTCCTTCTTTTTTATAATTAACTTCTACTGATTTTTCAATTTCATCTTTATAATAAGTATATTTAAAATTATAATTTTCCTTTTCTTTATCTATTTCTAGTGATTTTTCATCTATTCCTAATATTAATATTTCTTTTCCATCATCTTCTATATGTGTAATTGAATATACTTTATCATTTATTTTTATTTCTGTTTTTATATTTTTTTGTCTAAATTCATTTACAGTTATTTCTATATTATCAGCATCTTGTGAATTTGATTTCAATTTTTCTATTTTTTCTTGCATTCTAATATTTAGTGTATTTATATCTGTATATTCATCACTCATATTTAAAAGTTTAAATTTTGATGTTAAAAAATCCATCATTATACTATCTTGTGATAATTTTGATAATATACTTATTGAGGCATCTGCGCTTTCTTTTCCTGATAATTTCAATGTATAAGTTGTTGTTTTATAATCTTTATCTCTTATTTTTATTTTATTAGTGCCTTTTGAATATGTTGTATCTGGAGTATTATTTTTCAGTAAATTATAATATTCTTCTATATGTTTTTTTTCAATATCTGTAACCTCTAGCAATTTATCCATTTTTATCTCCATTATTTCATCTGGTACATAAACGTCTCCAACAATCGCTTTTGATATTTCTTTCAAGTTTTCATTTTTAATACCTATAAATGCAGTTGATATTTGTGGACTATAAAACGCATAATTCTTTTTATCTTTTGCAAATGTAACATTGAAAAGTTCAGTATTATTGCTTTTTATTGTTATATTACTATTTGCTTTTTCTGTATCATTATTTACTTTACTTTCCATATTTAATTTTAATTTATCCATTATACTACTATCTGCTATATTTGATGATGTTTTTACTATCATTTCAGCTTTTCTGATATATGGCATTGTTTGTTTTATATTCTTATACTCATCAAATTCTGTAATATTTAAAACTTGCAAGCCTGATTCTGTCATTTTGATATATCTATAAAAAGCTCCTTTTTTAGTTCTAAAAACATCTGTAAAAAAGAATAATATTGCTAATATTATTGCAATTATAATTATACTTATTAATATTATAATTATTTTCATTTTTGCATTTTTAGGTTTCATTTATTTGGTGTATGATTATATATCATACTCTCCTTTCTTAGTTTCTTTGGTTTGCTATTTCATACATTACTATTCCTGCTGATACTGATGCATTTAATGAATTAATTTTTCCTTTCATAGGAATTTTTACTAAAAAGTCGCAGTTTTCTTTTACTAATCTGCTTATTCCAAATCCTTCGCTTCCAATTATAAGTGCTATTCCTGCATCATAATTTACCTTATTATAATATGTACTTGCTTCCATATCTGTTCCATATACCCATATATCTTGCTTTTTTAGTTCCTTTATTGTTTCTGTTAAATTGTTTACTCTTGCAATTTTCATATATTGTACTGCTCCTGCTGATGTTTTATTTGTTGTACTATTTACTGATGCTGCTCTTCTTTTTGGAATTATTATTCCGTGACAACCACAACATTCTGCTGTTCTTATTATAGAGCCTAAATTATGTTCATCCTCTATTCCATCTAATATAATTATAAAAGGTTTTTCATTTTTTTGTTTTGCTATTTCTAATATTTCTTCTACTGATGAATATTCAAAAGGTGGAACTATTGCTATTACTCCTTGATGTCTATTTGTTTTTGACATTTGGTCTAATTTATTTTTTTCTACTTCTGTATAAATAATCTTATTTTTCTTAGCTAAATTGATTATTTCTATTATTGAACCATGCTTTTCCCCTTTTTGCACATATAGTTTGTTTATATCTTTTCCAGATTTCAATAATTCTATTACACTATTTCTGCCTTCTATTTGGTCTTGCATTTCATTTACATCTTCTGATTTCATTTACGTATCCTTATATAATTAATTTAGGTTTTTATTTGGATAAACCTATAAACCTTATATTATGTTAATCTATTTTTTTATTTTTTCTTCAATATAACTATTTGCAAATTTTCTTACATTTTCCATTTCTTCCGTTTTTGTTCTATCTATCATTTTATTTATATAGTCTTTTTCTTTCAATATTTTAAAGCTTGGTATAAAGTTTATATCAAATATTAACCCTATATCTAATATCCAGTTATCCATATCTGTTTGTACATTTTTTCTATCTGTTTGTTTTGCATTATAAAAGTCTTCTAATACTTGTTCAGATATTTTTTCATTTATAATTTCATCTTTCTTAAATAATGTTTCAAATTTTTCAAATGTCATCAAATTTAATATATCTATTTTATCTGCGTCCCTTATTATTTTAGATTGTAATAAGTCTTCTCCTTCTAAATCATTATCTATTTTGAATTTATTATGATTTCTAATTGCTTTTAAAATTACACTATGATATTTTTCATCCTCACAAAATTCTTTTAAAAAATTATTTTCTTCTAATAAGCTTGCTCCAAATTCTGCGTGATTTATTGATTCTCTATCATTAAATGTATCATATCTTTTTAATTGTTCAAACCTTCCAATATCGTGAAGAAGTCCTATTAATTCTGCTAACTTTATCTGTTCTTCGCTTAATTTTAATTCTTCTGATATTTTCTTTGATGCTTCTGTTACTCTATATGTATGTGCTATTTTCAGTGCTATTCTAGGGTTTGTTGCATCATATTTTTCTACATATTTTTTGAAAACTTCTTTTGCTTTTTCAATATTTATCATTTTCTCCTCCTTTTTTAAGCATCTTTATCATTTGCTTTTAATACGTTTAAGAAAGCTTCTTGTGGTATTTCAACATTTCCAAATTGTCTCATTTTCTTTTTACCACGTTTTTGTTTTTCTAATAATTTTTTCTTTCTAGTTATATCTCCTCCGTAACATTTTGCTAAAACATCTTTACGAAGTGCTGATATTGTTTCTCTTGCAATGATTGTTCCTCCAATTACTGCTTGGATTGGTATACTGAATAATTGTCTTGGAATTTCTTCTTTTAATCTTTCAACTAATGTTCTTCCTCTATTATATGAATTTGATTTATGAACTATAAAAGAAAGTGCATCTACAGGCTCATTATTTACATATATATCTAATTTTACTAGTTCTGACTGTTTATATTCTTTTACATAATAATCTAATGATGCATATCCTCTTGTTTTTGATTTTAATGTATCAAAGAAATCATATATTATTTCATTAAGTGGTAATTCATATTTTAAAGTTACTCTTGATTCATCTAAATATTGCATATCTATATAGATTCCTCTTCTATTTTGGCATAAATCCATTACATTTCCAACATAATCTCTTGGAACTATTATATTTGCCTCAACATATGGTTCTTCTATATATTTTATTTGAGATTGTTCTGGCATTTCTGAAGGATTATACAAATCTTCTATTGTTCCATCTGTTTTATGTACTTTATAAATAACTGATGGTGCTGTTGTTATTAGTCCTAAATCAAATTCTCTATCTAGTCTTTCTTCTATTATTTCTAAATGTAACAATCCTAAAAATCCACATCTAAATCCTGAGCCTAATGCTGATGATGTTTCTGGTTCAAAAACTAAAGCTGCATCATTTAGCTTTAATTTTTCCAAGGCTATTTTTAAGTTTTCATAATCTGCTCCATCCATTGGATATAAGCCACAATATACCATTGAATTTACTTCTTTATATCCTGGAAGTGGTATCTCTGCTGGATTTATTTCATTTGTTATTGTATCTCCTACTCTTATATCACTTAAACTTTTTATACTTGCTGAAATATATCCTACTTCTCCTGCTACTAATTCATCTGTTGGAAGTAATCTTCCTGGCTCAAAATATCCAACTTCATTAACTGTAAAATGAGCTTTACTTGACATTAGTCTTATTTCATCTCCAACTTTTACAGTTCCTTCTTTTATTTTTACATACGCTAAGGCACCTTTGTAATCATTATATATTGAGTCAAATATTAATGCTTTTAGTTTTTCTTCTTTATTTCCATTTGGTGGTGGTACTTCTTTTATTATTTTTTCTAGAACTTGTTCAACATTTAATCCTGTTTTTGCTGATATACAAGGTGCATCTTGTGCTGGTATTCCTATTATATCTTCTATTTCTTTTTTTACTTCATCTGGTCTAGCACTTGGAAGGTCTACTTTATTTATAACTGGTATAATCTCTAAGTTATTATCTAATGCTAAATATACATTAGCAAGCGTTTGTGCTTCTACTCCTTGTGTACTATCTACTACTAATACTGCTCCTTCACAAGCTGCTAAACTTTTTGAAACTTCATAATTAAAGTCAACATGGCCTGGAGTATCTATTAAATTAAGCTCATATTCTTTTCCATCTTTTGCTTTATACTTCATTCTAACTGCTTGAGCTTTTATTGTTATTCCTCTTTCTTTTTCTATGTCCATATTATCTAACACTTGTTCTGTCATCTCTCTTTTTGAAAGAGAACCTGTCATTTCTATTAATCTATCTGCTAATGTTGATTTTCCATGATCTATATGTGCTATTATGCTAAAATTTCTAATTAAACTTTGATCTTTCATTTTTCTCCTTAAAAAAGCTTAAAATTTTTCATATATATACTAACACATTCCTACATTTTGTGCAAGAAAAAAATATAATCGTGGCTAGCAAGTCCACGATTTATTTTTATATTTCCATTTGATTTCCTAAGAAGTTGGCTGCAATTTTTGCTATTTGTTCTTCATTTTTTCCTAATTTAGTTCCTGATTCTTTTGCAATTAATATTACACTTCCTGTTACTTCACTATCTGATATTATTGGTACTATTACTTGAGATTTACATTCTTTTTCTTTATTTCCTTTTTCTGTAACAAGTATTGCTGTTGCATCATCTGTAACTACTGTTTCTCTCTTATCCATAATTTTTTCTAATTCTGTGCTTATCTTTTGCTCTAATATATCTTTCTTTTGAGTTCCTGAACACGCTATTACTACATCTTTATCTGTGATTACTGCTATTAAATCTGTTATTTTTGACAAACTTTCTGCATATTCTGATGAAAAGTTAGATATTTCACCTATTGGAGAATATTTTCTTAAAATTATATCTCCTTCTTTTTCTGTAAATATTTCTAAAGGACTTCCTTCTTTTATTCTAAGTGTTTTTCTTATTT
>CANQYG010000106.1 GCA_947628015.1 uncultured Clostridia bacterium | reverse complement strand
ATTTTTATTACATTCTTACTGCAAATACTGCCTTTTCATAATATTTTTATTTAAAAGTATTATCTTGTAACTAAAAAATCAAATAAAATCTTGACAAGAAATTTATTGTATTGTATAATACGAAAATAAAAAAGTTTACGCAATGAAAATGAAAGCGATTGATAAAACTATTGAAAGAGAAAAAATGTCACTGGCTGAGAGCATTTTAAGTAGTTCAATTTGTGAAACACATTGGAGCGTATGGAAAAAAGAGGAAAATAAAATTATATAGATTTCTATTTTCAAATAGGGTGGTACCGCGGAAGTATGGCTTTCGTCCCTGTAATTATTACAGAGACGAAAGCTTTTTTTGTATAAAAAAATTGTCGTCTCACATTAAAAAATGTAGAAAACATTAGAAATGGAGGGATTTTAATATGAATGAATATAGAGATTATCTTTGTTCAGAAATTAGACTTGATGATGTTGGAAAGGAAGCAAAACTTGCAGGATGGGTTGATACAATACGTGATTTAGGAGGAGTTTTATTTATTGACTTAAGAGATGAATATGGTATTACTCAAGTTGTTGTAAGAGATAATCCAGAACTTGTTGAATTTGCAACTAGAATTCCAATTGAATCTACAGTATCAATATCTGGAACAATTAGAAAAAGAGATGAAGAAACAATTAATGAAAAAATAGAAACTGGTCTTGTAGAGCTTAAAGCTGAGAAAATAGAGATTTTAGGAAAAAGAACCAAAATGTTACCTTTTGAAATAGCAGAAAGCAAAAAGACTAGAGAGGATGTAAGATTAAAATATAGATATTTAGATTTAAGAAACAAAAAAGTATTAGAAAATATTAAATTGAGAGCAAAGATTATACAATATCTTAGAAACAAAATGATAGACTTAGGATTTTTAGAAGTACAAACTCCAATACTTACAAGTTCTTCACCAGAAGGAGCTAGAGATTATCTTGTACCAAGTAGATTAAATCCCGGTAAATTTTATGCTTTACCACAAGCACCACAACAATTTAAACAATTACTTATGGTTGCAGGAGTAGATAAATATTTTCAAATAGCACCTTGTTTTAGAGATGAAGATGCTAGAGCTGACAGAAGTCCAGGTGAATTTTATCAACTTGATATGGAAATGTCTTTTGCAACTCAAGAAGATGTATTTGAGGTAATGGAAAATGTTATGTATGATACATTTAAAAATTTTTCAGACAAAGAAATTTCTGCAAAACCTTTTCCAAGAATAACATACAAAGAGGCAATGTTAAAATATGGTACAGACAAGCCTGATTTGAGAAACCCACTTATTATAGAAGATGTAACAGATATTTTCAAAAATCTTGATATAAAAGTTTTTAACGGAAAAATTGTAAGAACAATTACTGTAAAAGATGTAAAAAGTATGCCTAGAACATTTTTTGAAGATATGACTGATTTTGCAATAAAAGATTGCAAAGCTAAGGGGCTTGCATGGCTTAGAGTTATGGATGATGGAAGTTTGCAAGGACCTATTGCTAAGCTAATTCCTGAAAAAGAAAAGGCTGAAATGCTTGAAAGAACCAATACAGAAAAAGGAGATGCTATTTTCTTTATTGCTGAACATTCTGGAAGAGTTGAAGAACTTGCAGGTTTAATAAGAGAAGAGGCAGGAAAAAGATTAGGACTAATTGATGAAAACAAATTTGAATTTTGTTGGATAGTTGATTTTCCTTTGTATGAGATTAAAGATAATGGAGAATTAGGATTTTGCCATAACCCATTTTCTATGCCACAAGGTGGAATAGAAGCCTTAGAAAATCAAAATAAGCTTGATATATTAGCATATCAATATGATATTGTGTGCAACGGAATAGAATTATCTTCTGGTGCTGTTAGAAATCACGATATAGAAATAATGAAAAAAGTTTTTGCAAATTTGGGTTACACAGAAGAAGACATCAAACACAAATTTGGAGCATTATATGAAGCTTTTCAATACGGAGCTCCACCTCATGCAGGGATAGCACCTGGTATAGATAGGATGATAATGCTACTTACAGAGGAAGATTGCATAAGAGATATTATAGCTTTTCCTATGAATTCAAAAGCACAAGATTTAATGATGAATGCTCCAGGAGATGTAACAAAAGAACAATTAGAAGAAGTTCATATAAGTATAAAAAATAATTGATTTTATAATAAAATGATTATATAATAGCAATGTAAAGAAAGGAGATTCGCGTAATACTATTCATTATGCGAGAGGTAATTATGAAAGTAGAGAAGGAAGAATTATTGCATATTGCTAACTTAGCAAGATTAAAGATTAAAGATGATGAAATAGACAAATATTTACTTAATTTGCAAGATATATTAAACTTTTCAAACATTGTAAATAATGCAAATGTAGATGAATTAAAAGAGACTATAGGTGAAAGAAATTCTTCTAATGTTTTCAGAAAAGATGAAATAGAAGAATTTGACAACATAGACCAAATGATTAAAAATTTCCCAGAGGAACAAGAAAATATGATTCGTGTTCCAAAAGTAGTACAGTAGTTAAATAAAAATTATTATGCAGGGAGGATGCAAAATGGATATAACGGAATTAACTGTGCATGAATTGCAAGAAAAGTTGAAAAATAAAGAGCTTACAGTAACAGAAATAACAAAGGCTTATGTCAATAGAATAAATGAAAAAGAAAAAGATGTTCAAGCTTTTATAACATTAACAACTGATGATGCAATCAAACAGTCAAAAGAAATAGAAGATAAAATTAATAAAAAAGAGATTAGTGGAGATTTAGCTGGAATTCCAATAGGTATAAAAGATAATATTTGCAAAAAAGGAGTTAAAACAACAGCAGCATCAAAAATGCTAGAAAATTTTGTTTCTCCATATAATGCAACAGTAATGGAAAAGATTAATAATGAAAATCTTATAACCTTAGGAAAAACAAATATGGACGAGTTTGCTATGGGAAGTTCAACAGAAACATCATATTTTAAAAAGACAAAAAATCCTTGGGATTTAAATAGAGTACCAGGAGGATCTTCAGGTGGTTCAGCAGCAGCAGTAGCTAGTAATATGGTTCCTTGGGCTTTAGGTTCAGATACAGGAGGAAGTATTCGTCAACCAGCAGGATTTTGTGGAGTAGTTGGATTAAAACCAACTTATGGATTAGTTTCAAGATTTGGACTTATAGCATTTGCATCTTCACTTGACCAAATAGGAACTTTTACAAAGGACATAAAAGATACAGCAATACTATTAAATGTAATTGCAGGTCATGATGAAAAAGACTCAACTTCAGCAAATGTAGAAGAAAAAGATTATACAAAATGTTTAAAAAATGATGTAAAAGGTTTAAAAATAGCGGTTCCAAAAGAGTTTTTTGGAGAAGGAATTAATGAAGAAGTAAAAGATGCTTTAGAAAAAGCAATAGAAAAATATAAAGAATTAGGTGCTAAAGTAGAAGAAGTATCATTAGATATAGCAAACTATGCACTTGCAGCTTATTACATTATTGCTTGTGCTGAGGCAAGTTCAAACTTAGGTAGATTTGATGGAATTAGGTATGGATACAGAACTCCAAACTATACTAACTTAAAAGATATATATGTAAATTCAAGAAGTGAAGGCTTCGGAGATGAAGTAAAAAGAAGAATAATACTAGGAACTTATGTACTTTCATCAGGATATTATGATGCATATTATAAAAAAGCTCAAAAAGTTAGAACATTAGTAAAAAATAAATTTGATGAAATTTTCAAAAATTATGACGTAATATTAACACCAACATCACCAACAACAGCATTTAAAATAGGAGAAAAATCAGATAATCCATTAGAAATGTATTTGTCAGATATTTGTACAGTTTCTGTAAATATAGCTGGACTTCCAGGTTTATCAATGCCTTGTGGAGTTGATAAAAACGGACTTCCAATAGGAATGCAATTAATAGGAAAACATTTTGATGAAGAAACAATATTAAATGCAGGCTATACTTATGAACAAGCTACAAAATTTAGAGAAAAATATAAAGCAGAACTTAAAAAATAGAAAAATTCAAAAAACTAAGAATTAAAAAATAAAAAAGTTCAAAAAAATAAGAATTAAAAAATTTAAAGCAATTAAAAATAAAAAGAATAATAAAAATAGAAAATTTATTAATAATAAACTAGAAAGGAATAAAAGTAAATGTCAATAGAAGATTATGAGACTGTCATAGGACTAGAAGTTCACGCAGAATTATCTACTAAAACAAAAATATTTTGCAAATGTCCTACAAAATTTGGAGCAGAACCAAATACACAAGTTTGCCCAATATGTATGGCAATGCCGGGAACATTACCTGTACTTAATGAAAAAGTAGTAGAGTATGCAGTAAAAGCTGGAATTTCAACAAATTGTGAAATTGAAAGAGATAGCAAAAATGACAGAAAAAATTATTTTTATCCAGATTTACCAAAAGCATATCAAATATCTCAATATGATAAGCCACTTTGTAAAGGAGGTTTCATTGAGATAAATGTAAATGGAGAAAATAAAAAAATAGGAATCACAAGAATTCATATAGAAGAAGATGCTGGAAAATTAAATCATAATGAATTTGGCCAAGGAAGTTTAGTAGACTTAAATAGAGCAGGAGTACCACTTATAGAAATAGTTTCAGAGCCAGATATGAGAAGTTCAGAAGAAGTAGATGCTTATTTGAAAAAATTAAAATCAATCTTGGAATATATCGAAGTATCAGACTGCAAAATGCAAGAAGGCTCATATAGAGCAGATGTAAACGTATCTGTTAGAAAAAAAGGTGATACAGAGTTTGGAACAAGAACAGAAATGAAAAATATGAACTCTTTTAGAAGTATTGTTAGAGCAATAGAATATGAAAGAGCTCGCCAAGTTGAAGTTATTGAAAATGGTGGAAAAGTAGAACAAGAAACATTAAGATGGGATGATGTATCAGGAAAAACATTTTCAATGAGAGATAAAGAAGATGCACAAGATTATAGATATTTTCCAGATCCAGATTTAGTTGCAATTAGACTATCAGATGAATATATTGAAAATATTAGAAAAAATCTACCAGAAATGCCAGAAAGCAGAAAAGATAGATATATCAATGAATTAGGATTGTCTGAAAAAGATGCAAACTTCTTGACAAGTTCAAAAGCATATTCAGATATGTTTGAAAAAGCAGGAGAGATTTGCAAAAATTATAAAGCTGTGTGCAATTGGCTAAATTCAGATATTGCAAGAATTTTAAATGAAAAAGAACAGGAACCAGATCAAATTCCATTTAGCGCAGAAAATTTAGCAGAACTAGTAAAATTAATTGATGATGGAGTTATAAGTTCAAGTATTGGAAAAAAAGTTTTAGATGAATTATTTGCAAATCCAAGAAGTCCAAAACAAATTATAGAAGAAAAAGGCTGGGTACAAATTTCAGACGAAAATGCAATAAAAGAAGTAGTGCTAAAAGTTATAAAAGAAAATGAAGAATCAGTTTTAGACTATAAAGCAGGAAAAGATAGAGTATTAGGATTTTTGGTAGGTCAAGCAATGAAAGAAACAAAAGGAAAAGCAAATCCAAAAATGCTTAATGAAATGTTTATAGAAGAATTAAAAAAATAATTTTATGATAAAAATTTAAAATGGGAAATTTTTTAAAAAATTCTATAAATTACCAGATTAAAAAATAAATTAATGCGCATCCTAAATATTGAAAAAGAAATTTAAAATTAGTTTACGTTTTATAACTAGATTAATTTTTAATACTTTTTTAAATAGATATTTGGGAGGTGAAATACAATGGCAAGTTCATCAAGCAACAGCAATTACAAAGCAGTTCCAGAAGCTACAGATGCATTAAATAAATTCAAATATGAAGTAGCTAATGAAGTAGGTGTTTCTTTAAAAGATGGTTACAATGGTGATATATCTGCAAGAGA
>CANQYG010000105.1 GCA_947628015.1 uncultured Clostridia bacterium | reverse complement strand
TTATAATAAGAATATAGTTTGCCAACTGTAAAATTATTATAAACAAAGGAGGATATCATCAATGAAAGACGATATAAATAATTTATCACATAGCAAGTGGAATTGCAAATATCATATAGTATTTGCACCAAAATATAGAAGAAGGGCCATTTATGGTCAGCTAAGAGGAGATATAGGAAAAATATTAAGACAACTGTGTGAATATAAAGAAGTAAAAATAATAAAAGGAGAAATGTGTCCAGACCATGTACATATGTTGGTAGAAATACCACCCAAAATAAGTGTAGCAAGTTTTATGGGATATTTGAAAGGAAAAAGTACATTAAGAATATTCGATAAATACTCAAATTTGAAATATAAATTTGGAAAGAGGGAATTTTGGTGTATAGGATATTATGTAGATACAGTAGGGAAAAATGAGAAAGTAATAGAAGAATATATAAAGCAACAATTACAGGAAGATATAGCATATGACCAAATAAGTATAAAAGAATATATAGATCCATTCACAGGAGAGAGAATAGAAAAGAGAAAAAGATAGAACTACTTATAAGTAGAAGCAAGAAAAAGAGATGCAATTGGCAAACTATAAGAAGGACTTAAGTCCTCGCCAGTAACATGCCCTTATAGGGCTAGTTAAAACTACCCGTTGAACGGGTAGTTTTTTTTCAAAATGGAATATTTTTTATTGCATAATTTAGTGTAAAAATTATATTTATTTTATATGACTAAAATAATATAATTTTTGATATAATAAAGATAAAAGAAGGGAGAAAAAATATGAATTCTAAGAAAAAAGTTGTATTAGTAGGAGCCGGATTTGTAGGAATGAGTATGGCTTATTCATTATTAAATCAAGGAGGAGTAGATGAGCTTATACTAATAGATGTTAATAAAGATAAAGCAGTAGGAGAGGAGATGGACTTATCAGATGGTCTTCCATATTCACCACATAAAATGAACATAAAGGCAGGAGATTATGATGAATGTAAAGACGCAAACATTGTAGTTATTACAGCTGGTTTAGCACAAAAGCCGGGGCAATCAAGGCTAGAACTTGCTATTGAAAATACAAAAATTGTAAAAGAAATTACTAAAAAAGTTATGGAAAATGAATTTAAAGGAATTTTTATAGTAGCAACTAATCCAGTAGATTTAATGAGTTATGTAGTATTAAAAACATCTAAATTGCCAAAGGCAAAAGTAATAGGTTCAGGAACAGTTTTAGATACTGCAAGACTTAGATATTTGATAGGAGAATACTTGAAAGTTTCTAATAAAAATGTTCATGCTTATATACTAGGTGAACATGGAGATTCATCACTTGTTCCATGGGAGCATTGTTATATTGGATGTAAAAAGATGATGGACATAATGAAAGATAATCATTTGCCAATGGAAGATTTGGAAAAAATTCATAATAAAGTTTGGAATGCAGCTTATGAAATAATTGAAAAGAAAAAAGCAACTTATTATGGTATTGGAATGGCACTAAATAGAATTATAAAAGCTATATTAAATGACGAAAATGCAATACTTACTGTTTCAACATATCAAGAAGGAGAATATAAGCAAGAAGGTATATACATTGGAGTTCCAGCAATAATAAATAAAAGAGGAGTTAAAGAAATACTACAACTAAACTTAAATGAAAAAGACCAAGAAAAGTTTGATAAAAGTTGTAAAATAATGAGAGAAAATATAGAAAATGAAATAAATAATTTACTTGATTAATTTTTTAAACCGACTTATCAGTATAATTTAAAAATATAAAAATATGATATACTATATGACAAATTAATTTTTAATTTATATTGATAAAAATTACAATTTTGAGTAAAATGTAAATATAATATTTTTCAAGTTAGGTTTTCCTTATGAAAAAAGAAAGGGAATAATATTTTAATGAGTATAAAAGAACAAGACTTTTCTAATTTTAAGAAAAGATTAAAAGAAAAAGACTTAAGAAGAATCTTTGAGGCAAAAGAATTTAGAAACATTAAAGACATAATATATAATTCAGCAAAAGTATTCAAAGAGCAAATTGCTTTTGTTATAAAACACAAAGATGGAGATAATGTTGAATATGAGAACGTTACATATAAGAGACTATTAGAGGATGTCAACAAATTAGGAACAGCATTTTATGCAATGAAATTAAAAGCAAAAAGAATTGCTATAATAGGAAGAAATAGGTATGAATGGGTTTTAGCTCATCTTGCTAATTTACTTGGTGGAATTGTTTCTATACCACTAGATAAAGACCTAGAATATAATGAATTAGAAAGTTCTTTAATTAGAAGTAAAGCAGATTGTATTGTTTTTGATGAAAAATTAACAGAAAAAATTAATTTAGTAAAACAAGCCGAAAAGACAAATTTGACTCAATATATTTGTATGGGAAAAATTGATGGAGTTAATTCTATTAGTGAATTATTAGTATTTGGGCAAAAGATTTTAGAAAGTGGAAACAAAGATTATATAAATTATGAAGTAGATGAAAATGCTATGAATATATTGCTTTTTACATCAGGAACTACAGATAAATCAAAAGCAGTAATGCTTTCACAAAGAAATATTGCATCTAATATATATGCTATGCAATGTACAGAAGACATAAGACCAACTGACACAAATATTGCTTTTTTACCATTTCATCATATTTTTGGCTCTACTTGTATGATAGTGATGATTGCTTGTGGAGTAAAGACTGTTTTTCCAGATGGTTTAAGGTACATAAAACAAAACTTGAATGAGTATAAAATTAGTATTTTCGTAGGAGTTCCTGTTTTAATAGAAAGTATTTACAAAACTATAATGAAGGAAATAGAAAAACAGGGCAAAACAAAGTTAATAAAAATAGCAGTAAAAATAAGCAACTTTTTATTAAAATTACATATTGATTTAAGAAGAATTCTATTTAAACAAATAGTTTCAGCATTAGGTGGAGAGCTAAGGTTTGTTATATCAGGAGGAGCACCAGCAGATAGCAAAATAGCAAAAGGATTTAATGATTTGGGAATACTAACTGTGCAAGGATATGGATTAAGCGAAACAGCTCCAGTTATTTCAGCTGAAAATGAGATGGCAATGAAACCGGGCTCAGTAGGTGTTCCAATGATAAATGATGAAGTAAAAATAATAAACAAAGATGACAATGGAATTGGTGAAATAATTGTAAAAGGTCCTAATGTAATGCTTGGATATTATGAAATGCCAGAGCTTACAGCAGAAGTAATAAAAGATGGATGGTTCCATACAGGAGACCTTGGATATCTTGATAATAAAGGATTATTGTTTATAACTGGTAGAAATAAAAACTTAATTGTTTTAAAAAATGGTAAAAAGGTTTTTCCAGAAGAATTAGAAACTTTAGTAAATAGAATAGAACTTGTTGAAGAATCTATGGTATTTGGATTACCAGATAAAGAAGATAAAGATGATGTTAAATTGTCAGTAAAAATATTTTATAATAAAGAAGTTGCAAAAGAAAAATATCCGGGTAAA
This sequence comes from uncultured Clostridia bacterium, assembly GCA_947628015.1. Taxonomy (GTDB): domain Bacteria; phylum Bacillota; class Clostridia; order TANB77; family CAG-508; genus CAG-793. The sequence continues at coordinate 2,476 of CANQYG010000105.1, read as the reverse complement.
TCAAAAGATGAACTTTATAAAATAATATGGGAGCAAATAAAAGAACTAAATAAAACATTTCCAAGATACAAACATATACAGAATTTAATTTTGAGTGATGAAGAATTAATCAAAACTACAACTAAAAAAGTTAAAAGACAAGAAGAGATGAAAAAGATTTTAGCAAGCGAAAGCTTTTAGGAGATGATTTCTATGGAAAGTAAAAGACCTACTGTTATGGAAATAGACTTAAATAATTTTTTGCATAATGTAAATCAAATTAAACAATATGTTGGCTCAAATGTAAAATTGATGCCTATAATTAAAGCAAATGCCTATGGAACGTGGATAAATAAAAAAATAGAGATATTAAATGATTTTGAAATAGTGGCAGTTGCTACAGTAGATGAAGCGGTGCAAATCAGAAATATGGGATATGAAAAAGAGATTTTTATATTAAATCAACCATATTTAGATGAAATAGAAGAAATAGCAAATTATAATATAACAGTTGGAGTATGTTCTGAAGAGTTTGTTAAAGAATTAAAACATGTAAATAAAAAAATAAAAGTACATATTGAAATTGAAACTGGAATGGGTAGAACAGGAGTAAGAGTAGAAAATTTAAAAGATTTTATTTTTCTAGTAAAAGAAAATAAAAATATAGAAATAGAAGGAATATATACTCATTTTTCTTCAGCAGATTGTGATGATGAATTTACTAAAAAACAATATTTAATTTTTGAAAATGCAGTAAATATTTCACAAAATATTTTAGGAGATTTAAAATATATTCATTGCTCGGCATCAAATGCAATTATTAATTATCCAAATAAATGCTTTAATTTAATTAGACCAGGTATTATTTTATATGGATATGAACCATATAAAGATGCTTTTAAAAAGATAGATTTGAAACCAGTAGCGAAATTAAAATCAAAAATAATATATTTGAAAGATGTAGAAGAAAATACACCAATCAGCTACTCAAAAACTTTTGTTACAAAAAGAAAGACTAAAGTAGCAACAATTCCTATTGGTTATGCAGATGGATTAAGAAGAATTTTGTCTAATAAAGGAGAAGTTATTGTCAATAATAAAAAAGCTAAAATAATTGGAAATGTATGTATGGATAGTTTTATGGCAGATGTAACAGATGTGGATAATGTTAAAGTTGGTGATGATGTATATATTTGGGATAATAAAAACATAACGCTTGAAGATATTGCAAATAAATGTAACACTATTAATTATGAAATATTAAGTACAATATCAGCTAGAGTGCCAAGAATATTTATTTGAAGTGATATTGTAAAAATTAAAAAATTATAGTATAATAGAAAAGATTTCATTTTGAAATCTTTGAAAATGTGATTCTTTAGAAAGGAGAAAAAGAGATGAAACACATCAAAACAATTACAACGAAAGACCTGAAAGAATCAATGAAAAAAGGTGGATGTGGCGAATGCCAAACATCTTGCCAGTCAGCCTGCAAGACTTCTTGCACGGTTGGAAACCAGTCTTGTGAGCAAAAGAATAATTAAATGCAAACAAGTGCTGATAGAGCGGTAAAACCGCTCTTTTTTTAACACAAAAATAAAAGACTCCATATAATAGAAAAGAAAGGAGTTTTTTATTATGAAAAAATTTATACATAAACAAATAATACTTTTAATTACGTATTTTTTTATAATTATGACATCATCTTTTGCAATAGGACCAGAGTCTAATCTTTCTTATTTAGGAATAGATGTAAGTGAATGGCAAGGGTATATTGATTATGAAAAGGTAAAAGAAGCTGGAATAGATGTTGTATTTATAAAAGCAAGTCAAGGAAGTAATTGGAAAGATCCTTATTTTGAAATAAACTATGAAAATGCAAAACAAAATGGATTAAAAGTAGGATTTTATCATTATTTAACAGCTGTAAATGAAGAAGAAGCAATGCAAGAAGCTAAATTTTTTGCATCTGTAATATCAGGAAAACAAGTAGATTGTAAGCTAGTTATGGATTATGAAACATTTCAAGGAGTAGATATTAATAACATAAATAAAATATCTAATGCTTTTTTAGAAACTGTAGAAGAATTGACAGGAAAACAAATGATGATATATAGCGACTTAAGTAATGCTATAAATGTATTTGGAAGAGATTTATCAAGTAAATATCCTTTGTGGCTTGCATATTATGGAAATAGAAATAATATAGAAGACATAAGAACTAACTGGGATAGCTATATAGGAATTCAATATAATGATAGAGGAATAATTAATGGAATACGAGGATATGTAGATGAAGACTTGTATTCGGAAGAAATTTTTTTAGAAGATAATAAAAATTTGCCAAATGTAGAAAGACCAGATAATAGCGAAATATCATCTGAAACAATAGAATATATAGTACAAAGAGGAGATACACTGTCTCAAATTGCTACAAGATATAGAATAACTGTAAGAGAAATAGCACAAATAAATAATATACAAAATGTTAATTTAA
>CANQYG010000104.1 GCA_947628015.1 uncultured Clostridia bacterium | reverse complement strand
AGTACAGAATTATATGCACTTTTATCTAGTTTATCAAATGTCCCAATAAATCAAGCAATAGCAGTAACAGGCTCAGTAAATCAAAAAGGTGAAGTACAATCTATAGGTGGAGTAAATGAAAAAATAGAAGGATATTATGAAATTTGTAAATTAAATGGACTAGATGGAACTCAAGGTGTTATGATTCCATATAGAAATATACAAAACTTAAATCTTGATAAAGAAATCGTAGATGCAGTAAAGAATAAAAAATTCCATATATATGCAGTATCAAATATAGATGAGGGAATAGAAATTTTAACAGGAGTGCCAGCAGGAAATAAAGACATTCCGGGAACTATAAATTATTTAGTATATCAAACATTAAAAAAGTTTGCAAAAGCTAGTAAAAAAGAAGAATAATAAGCATAAAAAGACTAACAAAAAAGGAAGGAATCGAATTTATTATGACAGATTATTATAAAATATTAAATCTTGGATTGCAAAAGACAAAAGGAAAAGTAACAGATGAAATGGTAGAAAAAAATTATTTAATTATAAAAGAAAACTACTTGAAGATGTTAGAAAAGGAAAAAATAAGAACTCATAATAAAGATTTAAAAGTAGGAAACAGTAAAAAATATAATTCTGAAGTATTAGATGCTTATGTAAATGGAACATATTTGACTTTATTAGAAGATGCATATAATGCACTTAAAACAGAAGAAAGCAGAAGTCATTATGATGTGATTTTAAAAAAGATGAAAGAACAAGAAGAAAAACAAGAATCAGTACATACAAAAACAATAAAACAAGAGCAACAAGAACCAATTAATCAAATGCAACAAGAAACAACTAGTCAAGTACAATATGAACCAATGAAAAGAATACAAAATAATCAAGTTCAGGAACAAATAGAACAACAAAAACCAAAAAAAGAATTAGATATAATACCAATAAATAGAACTCCAAAAAATGTAAGACAAAATAGACAAAGACAACAAGTAGGACAATTAAGACAAACACAAAAAATAAGTCAGATACAAGAATTAAGAAGAGAACAGCAATTAAGAAAAGTAGGGCAAGAAAGACAACAACAATTAAGGCAAGCAGGGCAAGAAAGACAGCAACAATTAAGCCAAGTACGGACAGGTAAAACAGTCACAACAAACTAATCAAATGCAAAAAGAAAAATCATCAAATGTAAATTCAATTCAGGGAATTTTGGGTATGATAAATAAAGAAAAAACAAATACAAGTGAATTAATAGCAAAAATAAAAAAAGAAGCAGAAAGAAAACATCCAATAAAAAAACCAGAAGAAATTGAAAGTGATGATATGGAAAAATAAAATTTTGTTTTAAGGAAAGAGTGTAATGGAAAAATTTTATGTAACGACCCCAATTTATTATCCAAGTGGAAAATTTCATATAGGAACTTCTTATACAGAAGTATTAGCAGATTTTATAAAAAAATATAAAAAGATGCAAGGATATGAATCATTTATGCTTACTGGAACAGATGAACATGGACAAAAAATAGAAGATAAAGCAAAAGAAGCAGGAATGAATCCAAAAGAATATGTTGATATTCAAGCAGAAACAGCAAAAAAATTGTGGGAATATATGGACATAGATTATGATAAATTTTTAAGAACTACTGACGAATATCACGAAAAAGCAGTTCAAAAGATTTTTGAAAGATTCTTGTCACAAGGAGATATTTATAAGGGAGAATATGAAGGATGGTATTGTAAGCCTTGTGAGAGCTACTTTACGGAAACACAATTAGTAGATGGAAAATGTCCTGACTGTGGAAGAGAAGTTGCGAAAATGAAAGAAGAGGCATATTTTTTTAATATGAAAAAATATGCAGATAGATTAGTAAAATATTATGAAGATAATCCAGATTTTATAAAACCAGAATTTAGAAAAAATGAAATGATAAATAATTTTATAAAACCGGGATTAGAAGATTTATGCGTTACAAGAACATCATTTACTTGGGGAATAAAAGTTTTAAGTGATCCAAAACATGTAATATATGTATGGCTAGATGCACTTACAAACTATATAACAGCTTTAGGATATACGTCAGAAAATGAAGAATTGTATAAAAAATATTGGCCAGCAGACCTGCAAATAGTAGGAAAAGATATAGCAAGATTCCATTTAATATATTGGCCAATATTCTTGATGGCATTAGACCTTCCTCTTCCAAAAACTATATTAGTTCATAACTGGATAACAATGAAAGATGGAAAAATGTCTAAATCAAAAGGAAATGTTATATATCCAGAACAATTAATAGATAAATATGGATTAGATGCTACAAAATATTTCTTGTTAAAACAAGTGCCAGTAGCGACAGATGGAGTATTTTCGCCAGAAGAATTTATAGATAGATATAATTATGACTTGTGTAATGATTTGAGTAATTTGCTAAATAGAACAGTATCAATGGTAAATAAATATTTTGAAGGAAATGTTCCAAGATATAATGGAACATTAAATGAAACGGATGTAAGTCTAGAAAATGATGCAAAAGAAACAATTACGAAATTTGAAGAATATATGAAAAATTATGAAATAGCAAATGCAATACAATCTATTTGGACATTTATATCAAGAACAAATAAATATATAGATGAAACATCTCCTTGGAGCTTAGCAAAAGAAGTAGAGGGAGAAGAACAAAAAGATAAAGAAGAAAGAGTGGAAAAATTAAAATCAGTTATATATCATTTAGTTGCAAGCTTAAAACAAATTGCAATAATGATAAATCCATTTATGAATAGTACATCAAAAAATATGTTAAGACAATTGGGAATAGAAGATGAAATTAATTGGAACTGTCTAAATGATTATAAAAATATAGAAGGTGTAAAAGTTATTGAAAAAGGCGAACCTATTTTTATGAGACTAGATAGAGAAGAAGAAATAGAGTATATCAAGAATTTAATGAAAAAATAAAAAATTTATTAATTTAATTAATGTAAAACCTTAATAAAAATTAATATATTAAAAATATAGCATAATATAAGGGGAAAATCAAGAAAATAAAAATTAAAAGTATATAAAAGTTTTGCAAAAAATGAAAATAAAAAATCTTATAAAAAGCTTTGTATAAGCTAATTATAAGGTTTTTTATTTTTTTATTAAGGTTTTACCTTAATAAAAATAACATAATGTAAAAATGGAGGGATTAAACGAATGAAAGTTAAGAAAATACAAGAAAAAGACAAGATTAATGTGCAATTGCAAAATAAGAAAAAAGTACAAAAACTAAAAGAAAAAGGAATAACATTAATAGCGCTGGTAGTAACAATAATAATATTATTGATATTAGCAGGAGTAACTCTAAATATGGCATTATCAGGAGATGGATTATTTAGTAGAGCAAGAAATGCAGCAGATAAGTATAAAAAAGCACAAGAAGATGAACCAATATTAATAGATGAAATGACAGAAATAAGAAGAATAAGTACAGCAAAAGAATTGCAAACATTAGCAAAAGAAGTAAATGAAGGAAATACATTTAATGGATGGACAATAATATTAATGAATGACATTAATTTGACAGAGATAGAAGAATGGACACCAATAGGAACAAAAAAACATCTTTTTGAAGGAACATTTGAAGGAAATTATCACAAAATTGATGGAATAAATATCAATACGGAAGATGAGTTTCAACGGATTATTTGGAGCAAATAATGGGACAATTAGAGATTTAGTTATTAATTCTGGACAAATAAGTGGTGGGAATTGTACAGGAGGAGTTGTTGGCCGTAACTATCGGAAAAATAATAAATTGTGGAAACAAGATTAATGTAACGACAAGTGCTTGTGGTGCTGGAGGTATATCTGGAGCAAATGGAGGAGGAATTGTGAGTGGATGTTTTAATGCTGGTAATATAAATGGAACAAGACTAACTGGTGATTCGCAAGCTGGTGGGATTATTGGAAGTATGAGTAAAGGAGGACAAATAACTGATTGTTATAATAAAGGTACAGTTACTGCTAGTGCGAATTGCAAAGGTGGTTTGATTGGAGCTGTTGGTTTATCGGAGACTATGAAAGTAAGCATCACGAGATGCTTTAATGTAGGTACTGTTGAAGAAGCACACATGGGTGGTTCTTTAATTGGGACTTGTCCAGATTGTGTAGTTTATGAAAAGTGTTTTTTTACTGGTAGTTATTATAGTGGAGATCGTACTACTCCACGGAAGTGATGAAGATATTCATAAAATTGAAACGAATGATAAATCTTGGATTCAAGAATTAGGAGATTCTTTTACTCTTGAAGGCTCAAAAGATCAGTATCCAATACTGGTTTGGGAAAATAAATTATAAAATATTTAGAATTACTTGATAAAATTTAATTAATGTAAAAACTTAATAAAAATTACTATATAAAAAATATAGCATAGTGTAGGGAAAAAATCAACATATTAGAATTTAAAATTAAATAAAAAAATAAGTGAAATAAAAATGAAAAATCTTATAAAAAGCTTTAATATAGCTGATTATAGGATTTTTTACTTTTTTATTAAGTTTTTACCTTAATAAAAATAACATAATGTAAAAAAGGAGTGAAAAACAAATGAAATGTAAGGAAATACAAGAAAAACAGAAAGTTAAATTACAATTAAAAAATAAGAAAAAAGTGCAAAGTTTAAAAGAAAAAGGTATAACATTAATAGCGCTTGTTGTAACAATAATAATATTGCTAATCTTAGCAGGAGTAACATTAAATATGGCAATGTCAGGAAATGGATTATTTAGCAGAGCAAGAAATGCAGCAGACAAATATAAAAAAGCACAAGAAGATGAGCAAGATTTAATAAGTGAAATAGGAAAAGAAATGAATAGTGAATATGTAGGAGCATATATAACAGGATATGAGCCAACAGAAGGATCTTGTACAATAACAGGAGCTCAATCAGGAACAGGAGAAGATCAAACATTTACAACTGCTAAAGAACAAGAAAAATTAAGCTGGAGGATATGGGATTATGATGGAACAATATTAAGAATAATATTGGATAAACCAACAAAACAAACGCTAAAGTTGACTAATGTAAATGGGTATAATAATGGAGTATGGGCAATAAATGAAGTTTGTAGAAAATGTTTTGGACAATATGAAGAAGATAATTACAATGGGAAAATGAAAACGGGAATAAGTGTAGCAAATTTAAGGAGAAGTGATATAGAAAAAGTAAGTACATATGATTATACGAAATATAAACATAAAGTAGATGGTTGGGAGGAAGTAATTGATGATAGTGCAGATGAAAATTTAATACATTATGGAGAACTAAAAAAAGATATACAAAATAAACAAGTTCCAACAATGTGGAGCAGCCATGATTCAAAATGGGGTTATGAATATGATAAAGATACAAGAATAGGATTGGGAGATCCAAGTTGTGAAAATCCTTGGGAGCAGGAATATGGAGATGAAATAGTAACGGAGAATGGTAGCACAACAGCAGAAAATGGATTTAAGCAATCATATTATGCTCATGATTATATAGGTAAAGAATATGAATTCAAAAATTCGAATTATTATAAGATAATTTTTGGTAATAATCCGTATTTCTATTTCTGGCTTGCAGGTCGATTTCTTCGTTTAGGTGAGACAAGTTTTGATGTTGGATTGAATTGTGTTCGTTCTGGTTCGGATTTTGCGTATGTATATGGTACTTATGTTTTTTCGACTGGATCTGGTGGTGGGGTAGCTACACCAAATTTGCCATTTCGTCCAGTGGTTTCTATTAATCTAGAAACAAGCGGATATAATCTTGTTAAAAATAACGAAAATGACGGTGCACAATATAAATTAACGAGAAAAGTTGACTGATATCCGGACAATTTTAGAAAAGTTAAGAAAATACGACACGTTCGGACGAGAAATCCTCGCCCGAGTGTGTCGAAAAAATGGGTAAATTTTATGATATTTAGTCAAAATTATGTAAATAGACATGACAAATAATCCCATAGCGGAATATGGAAAAATACAGCAG
>CANQYG010000103.1 GCA_947628015.1 uncultured Clostridia bacterium | reverse complement strand
CTGCTGAATGTGTCATTCCTGAACAACCTATAGTTTCAACTAATGCTTCTTCTATTATTCCATCTTTTACATTAAGTGTTAATTTGCAACCTCCTTGTTGTGGTGCACACCAACCTATTCCATGTGTAAAACCAGATATATCTTTTATATCTTTTGCTTTTACCCATTTTCCTTCTTCTGGTATTGGTGCTGGTCCATGGTCAACACCTTTTTTTACAACGCACATATTTTCAATTTCTTCTGAATAATTCATTTTTTATATTCCTTCCTTCAACTTTTTTAAACTTTTAATATTGGATTTTTTATTTCTCCAATTTCTAAATCACTTATATTATATGAGACAAATATTGGCCTTATATTTGATTCATCTCTATAAGTATTAATCATAAGCTGATTTTTTTTGCTAAAAGAATCTATTGGTAAATTCAAATATTTATATTGCCAAATCATATGTCTATCTTCATCACTATATTTTGATTCTGTTAAATTATCAAAATGAAATTGGGCTGTAACAACTTTCTTATCTATAATCATTGTTACATTAGTCCAATTTTCATTTAAAATTTCTTTTGTTTCTTTTATTTTGCCATACAATTTATATAGTTCTTCATTATATGTAAATTCATCTACACCAAATTTGTTTGGTACTTCGTAGCAATTAACTGGTTTTGCTTTTATTATCCTTTTTGGAAAATAGTAAAAAAACATTTCACCTTTTAAATTTTTAACACTACTTGCGTACAAACAAATTTTTTCCCACTTTTCTGGTATTAAATTTAGTATAGAAGTATATATTTCTTTAAACTTTGTTAGTTCATTTTGCAAATTTTTTTGCCTCCAATTTAAAATAACATTTATTCTCTAATAATCAAGCTTTCTCCTGTCATTTCTTCAGGCTTTTTTAAGTTCATCATATCAAGCATTGTTGGTGCTAAATCTGCTAATCTTCCATCTTTTATTTTTACATTCTCCATACCATATAATATTATTGGAACTGGGTTTGTAGTATGAGATGTAAAAGGTTCTCCAGTTTTATAATCTATCATTTGCTCTGCATTTCCATGATCTGCTGTAATTATTGCTCTTCCATTATGTTTTGATAACGCATTTATAATTTTTCCAACACATTCGTCAACAGCTTCAATTGCCTTAGTTGCAGCTTCCATATTTCCAGTATGACCTACCATATCAGGATTTGCAAAATTCAAAATAATGTTATCATATTTTTCTGAATTTATTGCATCTACAACTTTTTCTGTTACTTCATAAGCACTCATTTCTGGTTTTAAATCATAAGTTTCTACTTTGGGTGATGGAACTAAAATTCTATCTTCTCCATCATATTGCTTTTCTTCACCACCATTAAAGAAAAATGTAACATGTGCATATTTTTCTGTTTCTGCAATTCTTAACTGTTTCAAGCCCATTTTACTAATATATTCTCCAAATGTATTTTTCAATCTTTGTGGCTTAAATGCTATTTTTACATTTGGCATTGTTTCATCATATTGTGTCATACAAACAAAATTTAATTTTAATTTTTTGGTTTCAAATTCTTTAAATTCTGGATCTACTAATGCTCTTGTAATTTCTCTTGCTCTATCTGGTCTAAAATTAAAGAATATTACTGAATCACCATCTTCTATTGTTGCAACTGGTTTATCTCCATTATATATAACTGTTGGCTCTACAAATTCATCAAAAGTTTCCTTTTGATAAGAACTTTCTATCGCTTGTATTGCTGAACTTGCAATTTCACCTTTTCCATTTACTAGAGCGTCATAGCTTTTTTGTATCCTTTGCCATCTCTTATCTCTATCCATACTGTAAAATCTGCCTGATATTGAAGCTATTTTTCCAACACCTTTTTCAGCCATTTTTTCTTCTAATTTTTGAATATATCCTTCTCCTGATGCTGGAAGTGTATCTCTACCATCCATAAAGCAATGAACATATACATCTTCTAAATCTCTTCTTTTTGCAAGTTCTAAAAGACCATATAAGTGTCTTTCATGGCTATGAACACCACCGTCAGACACAAGGCCCATTATGTGTAACTTCTTTCCATTTTTCTTACAATTTTCTACTGCATCAACTAATTCTGGTATACTAAAGAAATCACCATCTTCAATTGATTTTGTTATCCTTGTTAGTTCTTGATAAACTATTCTTCCTGCACCTATATTTGTATGTCCAACTTCTGAGTTTCCCATTTGTCCTTCTGGAAGTCCAACTGCTGAACCACTTGCGTGAAGTTCTGCTGTTGGATAATTCATCATTAGTTCATCTATATTAGGTTTATTTGCTGCTGATATTGCATTTCCCTGTTTTTCAGGATTTTTTCCAAAGCCATCTAATATAATAAGCATTGTAAGTTCTTTACTCATATATTTTATCTTTTCTTCCTTTCTTTTTCGCTTATACTTCATTTGTTAATTTTTATTCAAAGTTAACAATTTTGCTGAATTTTTCTGCGTTTAAACTTGCTCCTCCAACTAATCCTCCATCAATGTCTGACATTGTAAATAGTTCTTTAGCATTATCTTCTTTTACACTTCCACCATAAAGTATGGTTATATCATCTGTTCCAAACTCTTTTTGCATTTGATTTCTAATAGCTTTAATACTATTATTTGCATCATCTGAGCTTGCTGTTTTTCCTGTTCCAATAGCCCAAATTGGCTCATACGCAACAATTGTATTACTTAAATCTTCTAATGTCAAGCCTTGTAAAGCTTTTGATGTCTGTGATGTTATTATATCTAAAGTTTTTCCTGCCTCTTTTTGCTCTAATGTTTCACCAACACATACAATTGGTTTTAATCCATGTTTAAGAGCTGACTTTACTTTTAAATTAACTGTTTCATCTGTTTCATTAAAGTATTGTCTTCTTTCTGAATGTCCTATTATAACATATTCAACATTAATTGACTTTAACATATCTGCTGAAACTTCTCCTGTATATGCACCCTTTTCCTCCCAATGCATATTTTGTGCTCCAACATGTATATTGGTTTCTTGTACTGTAAGTAATGTATAAAATAAATCTGTAAATGGCACACATATAATAACCTCATTTTTTGAATCTTTTACAAGTGGAGCCAAGTTATTTACAAAATCTATTGCTTCATTTGGTAACATATTCATTTTCCAGTTTCCTGCAATTACTTTTCTTCTCATAAAATATATTCCTTTCCATTTTAGCTTATAGAAACTTATAACAATTAAAGATAAAATTTTCAAACTATAAATTTTTCTAAATTATTTGTTTTCTATACATTCAATTCCTGGAAGAACTTTTCCTTCAATAAATTCTAGTGACGCTCCTCCACCTGTTGATATGTGTGTCATTTTATCTGCTAAACCAATTTTTGTTACTGCTGCTGCTGAATCTCCACCTCCAATAATTGTTGTACAATCATCTAAATTGGCTAGAGTATTTGCTATTTCATTAGTACCAACTGCAAAATTTTCAAATTCAAAAACTCCAATAGGACCATTCCATAATACAGTTTTTGCATTTTTTAATTCCTCTTCATATAATTTTATTGTTTCTGGACCTATGTCAAATCCTTGCCATCCGTCTGGTATTTCTGTTGATTTTACTGTTATGGTTTCTGTTTCATTAGAAAAATCTTTTCCAACTTTGTTATCAACAGGCAAAAGCATTTTTACACCTTTTTGTTTAGCTTTTTCAAGTAAACTTAATGCTAAATCTAATTTATCTAATTCACAAATTGAATTTCCTACATTATACCCTTGTGCTTTTATAAAAGTATATGCCATTCCTCCACCAATAAGAAGTGTGTCAACTTTTTCTAGTAAATTGTCAATTACACCAATTTTATCTGAAACTTTCTTTCCTCCTAGAATTGCAACAAATGGTCTTCTTGGATTGTTTAATGCATCACCTAAGTTTTGTAATTCTTTTTCAATTAAAAATCCACAAGCTGATGGTAAAAATTTAGCAACCCCTGCTGTTGATGAATGAGCTCTGTGACATGTTCCAAATGCATCATTTACATATAACTCTGCTAAAGATGCTAATTCTTGACTTAAAGAATCTTCATTTTTTTCTTCTCTAGCATCAAATCTTACATTTTCAAGTAAAATTGTTTCTCCTTCTTTAACATTTTGTGCTAATTCTTTTGCACTATCTCCTGTAACATCACTTGCAAGCTTAACTTCCATTCCTAATTCTTTTGAAAGTTCATCTGCTACAGGTTTTAAAGAATAGTCCATATTAAATTCACCTTTTGGTCTTCCTAAGTGTGAACATAAAATTACCTTTGCATTATTTTCTAATAAATATTTTATAGTTGGCAAAGCTGCTACTATTCTTGTTTTATCAGTTATATTTTTATTATCATCTAATGGTACATTAAAGTCACATCTTACTAATACTTTCTTTCCACTAACATCTAAATCTCTTACAGTTTTTTTATTCATAAGATACCTTCCCTTTCTTGCTTTTGTTAAACTAATTTATTTTCTTGAAAAAATATAAAAAATAAGAACTTACGTTTATTATTTCCGTATATTTTTTTCATAATCATTTTATATTAAATCAACAAAGTTTTCAATAGTTTTTTTTAATTGTAGACATATTTGTAATTTTGGATACAACGAAAAAGTGGATTTACAAATTTCATCTGGAAATTCATAATCCACTATCTGTCCATTTTATCATTTCGTCAAATAGTTATGATAATTAACACTTTCATTATAATTTTTTTCTATTTCTCCATCATCGAGTACCCTATTGTATAATCTGCAAGAATACAAATCAAATGAACCGATACTCTAGATGTAATTTACCATCACCAGCAACCATTACTCCTAAAGTAAAAGGAATTTTTTTATTAAATATGGCTCCATCCTTAATATATTGACTGTCACATAAAGTTTCATCAATTTCTTTACCATCTTCGTATACTTTTATCATACTATTTTTTATATCAACAACCACAGAATAGTAAACTATTTCTTCATAAATGTTTACCTTGTTTGTTGAAAAACCTAACCATTTTTTATCATTTTCATAAATCGAATTTTCTGATTTAGGATCTCTTCCACTACAGCAAATATGAAGACTTCCGGGATATAACATTGATCTAAGATAATTTCCCCAACTTCCATAGCTTTCAGCATCTAAATTTGTTTTGCAAAGTAATGTAAGAAATTCATGCTCTTTACTTTTTCCAAAAAATTCAAATGTATATCCTTCACTTTCTTCTATCTCAACATCTTTTATTATTAAGTAATCATCTACTCCATCAAATTTTAATTCTGTTCCATGTACTCCTGAATCTTCTGAATTTTGGTCTGCCCCATATACAAATTCAATGTTTTCTCCCCAAGAATTTTCATCACTTAAATTTACTGGATTTATATTTAATGGTAAATTATCTGTTACTGATATTCCTGCATTTCCATCTAATACTGTATATTCTTCTATATTTATTACTTCTCCTGTTTCATAATTCATTACCCAATTATATTTTGTCTGTCCATAATTTGCTATCTCTGTTCCCTTTTCTATGTAATAGTAACTTGTTCCATAATTTTTATCCGAATTATTTAGTTGAATTACTTTCCAATTACTCTCTGTAATACCACTTACTCTATCTGACAATTGTTCTCCTATTTTAACTGTACTATTATCCATTTTATGTTCTATTATTATTTGTTGCAACACTTCTTGCTCACTTGCTACATCATATTTATTTACTGCTAATTTTGCTTTACTAAACAAACCATCTCCTGATAATGCCATATTTAATGTTACTCCTGCTAATATTAATAGTATTATTATTGTAACAACAAGTGCTATTAATGTTATACCTTTTTCTTTTAATTTTTGTTTTTTCTTAATTTGTAATTGTAAATTAATATTTTCTTTTTCTTGTAATTCCTTAACTTTCATTCGTTTAAAACCTCCATTTTTACATTATGTTATTTTTATTAAGGTAAAAACTTAATAAAAAAACAAAAAATCTTATAATCAGCTTTATTTAAGCTTTTTATAAGATTTTTTATTTTCATTTTTTGTTATATTATTATCGTTACAA
>CANQYG010000102.1 GCA_947628015.1 uncultured Clostridia bacterium | reverse complement strand
GATCCGGAAGGGATTCGAACCCCCGACCCACGGCTTAGAAGGCCGTTGCTCTATCCAGCTGAGCTACCGAACCATTAAATAACACTATTAATAATAGCATATTTAAATTATTTTGTCAACGATTTAATCATTTAAGTTTTCATTTTTCCAAAAAATATTTTTTTATTAATAATTTTTCAAAATATTTAATCTTACTATTAAAATAGTGTAAGTAGATTATAGTATATTTAATTTTTTTAATTTAGTTAATGCTATTTTTCTTGAGCTTGCTCTATTTTTTTGATATGGTGGTATCTCTGCTAATGTCTTTCCAAATGATGTTTCAAATATTGGATCAAATCCAAAACCACTTTTTCCTCTTGGCTTATCTGCTATTCTTCCTTCGTTAACCCCTATCACAGTATATTCTTCTTTATCCTTAATTACTGCAATACAAGTAACAACTTCTGCTGCTCTTTCGTCTCCTTGTTTTCCTTTTAATTTTTCTATTATATAATTATTTCTTTCTTCATCTGTTGCATTTTCACCTAAAAATCTATGTGTTTTTACTCCAGGAAATCCATCTAAACATTCTATAGAAAGCCCTGTATCATCTGCCAAAACTATTTCATCTGTATATTTTGCAACTTCTCTTGCCTTTATTTTGGCATTTTCTAAAAATGTTTCTCCTGTTTCTTCTATATCCAAATTGATTCCCGCTTCTTCTAAAGTAACTATTTCATACTCTTTTAGAATTGCTTTTATTTCTTTTGCTTTTCCCTTATTATTTGTTGCTACTATTATTTTCATTATATTTCCTTTCGCATTTTTTTCATACTTTTAGTTCATTTCTACTTTTCCTACTAAATCATTTATATCTTCTACATTATATTTTTTCATATAATTTTCTATTTCATCTATTGTTTTTATACTAACATCAGGGCTTATAAAATTGCCTGTTCCAATTGAAATAGCTTTTGCTCCTGCTAAGATAAATTCTATTGCGTCTTCTCCATTTATGATTCCACCCATTCCCAATATTGGAATTTTTACTGCTTGAGAGACTTGATATACCATTCTAACTGCAACTGGTTTTACAGCTGGTCCTGAAAGTCCTCCTGTATTATTAGCTAAAATTGGTCTTCTTTTTTCTATATCTATTTTCATCCCTAGCAAAGTGTTTATCAAAGATACTCCATCTGCTCCTGCATCTTCTACTGCTTTTGCTATACTTGCTATATCTGTTACATTAGGTGTTAATTTTACTATTAATGGTTTATCTAAAACTTTTCTTACTTTTTGTGTAACTTCTTTTACTCCTTCATAGCTACTTCCAAATGCCATACATCCTGATTTAACATTTGGACACGACAAGTTAAGTTCTACACCATCTATATCTAAAGTATTTAATATTTTACAAAGTTCTACATATTCATCAATCGTACTTCCACAAGCATTTACAATTATTGCTGTATCAAATTTTCTTAAAAAAGGTAAATCATTTTGTGCAAAATATTCTACTCCTGGATTTTGAAGACCTATACTATTAAGCATACCACTTGCTGTTTCGCACACTCTTGGAGACTTATTTCCACTTTTAGGTTTTAATGAAGTTCCTTTTGTTATAATTGCACCTAACTTATTTAAATCAATATATTGACTATATTCTCTACCATATCCAAAAGTTCCAGATGATACAGTTACTGGATTTTTCATTTCTATTCCAGCAAAATTTATTTTAGTATTCATTAATCATACTCCTCTCTTTTTATATTTCTACATCTTTTGCCTCAAAAACAGGTCCTACCTTACATACGTGCCAATACTCTGGTGCTTCTTTTGGGCTTTTAGCTGTTTTTATTGCACATCCTAAACATACTCCTAGTCCACAAGCCATTCTCTCTTCTAAAGATATTTGACAAGGAATATCATTTTCTATTGCATATTCTCTAACTGCTCTTAACATTGGTAAAGGTCCACAAGCAAATATGCAATCTATATTTTTATCTTTCTTTAACCAATCTATGGCAAATCCTTTTTCTTTGTAACTTCCATCATCTGTAGTAATTATTAAGTTATCTGATACTTCTTCAAATTTATCTTCTAAAGTAACTAAATCTTTATTTCTAAAACCTAAATAAGTATTTACATTTTTTCCATTTTCTTTTGCTTGCTTTGCTAGTTCATATAATGGAAAAACTCCAATTCCACCACCAATTATTGCTACATTTTTATATTCATTAAATTTAAAACTTCCATATCCTAGAGGTCCTAATATATCTATTTTTTCTCCTATAGTTCTTTGTGCTAAAATCTTAGTTCCTCTACCCTTAACTTGAAATATAAATTCCAAGATACCATTTTCTTTATCTAAATTATAAATACTAATAGGTCTCCTTAAAAGTGGCTCTACTTCGTTGTTTACTCTAATATTTAAAAATTGTCCCGGTTTAGCTATCTTTACTATTTCTTCAGCTTTTACAGAAAATTTATAAATATCTGGTTTTAAATTTTCTTTTTTTACTAACTCAGCCATTAATTGCATACATTTTCCTCCTTTTTTATTTTATAAAATGATTTAACTCATCTCTCATTCGAATAGCCTCACTTCTCGTTGCTTTTGCATATTCTTCTTCCTTATATTTATCTTTCCATAAATCTGATTTATATGCACACATCAAACTCCTTGAGGCATTAACTATTCCACCTAGTTTATTTTTATCAAAGGCAATAGCAATGTCTTCTGCTTTTCCACCTTGCGCACCATATCCTGGAATTAAGAAAAATGTATTTGGAATAGCTTTTCTTATTTGACTTAATTGTTCTGGATAAGTTGCTCCTACTACTGCTGCAACACTACTGTATCCATAATTTCCGATTAAATCTTCTCCCCATTTTTTTACTAGACTCGCCACTTCTAAATATACCTCTTTTCCATTTTCAAGTTTCAAATCTTGTAATTCACCTGATGAAGGATTAGATGTTTTTACTAAAATAAAAATTCCTTTATCATATTTTTTACAATCTTCTATAAAAGGTTTTACACAGTCTGTCCCCATATATGGATTAACTGTTACAAAATCTACATCATATATTTCTTGCATAGTTTCTCCAATTGTAGTTTTTCCTAAATATGCATTTGAATAACCTGCTGCTGTAGAACCTATATCTCCTCTCTTTATGTCTGCAATTACGCACATTCCTTTTTCTTTTGCATATTTACAAGTTTCTTTAAAAGCTTCCATTCCCGGTATGCCAAACATTTCATAAAATGCAATCTGTGGCTTTACTGCTGGAATAATATCATAAGTTGCATCTATTAATTCTTTATTAAATTCAACAATCGCTTTTGATACTCCTTCTAGTGTTTTAGGATATTTATCTGTCACACATTTTGGTATCATTTCATATCTTGGATCTAATCCCATTACTGTAGGATTATCAGTCTTTTTAATTTTATCTATTAATTTATCAATTGCACTCATTCTATCAAATTCCTTTTCTTTTTAATATTTTTCTTGATATACTATATTTCCGTTTACAATCGTATATTTTACTTTTCCTTTTAGTTCTTTTCCAATAAATGGACTATTTTTTGATTTAGAAACTATTTTATCCTTTGTATAAATATATTTTTCATCTGGATTAAATATCGTAATATCTGCTATTTTTCCTACTTCTATCGTTCCTCTATCTATCTTTAATAACTTAGCTGGATTATATGATGTTAGTTTTACTAAATCTAAATAACTTATATCTCCAGTATCTACTAAATGCATTATCTCACAAGAAAGTGCAGTTTCAAATCCTATTATACCATTTGGAGCTGTAGCTAAACCTTTATTTTTTTCTTCTTCAGTATGTGGTGCGTGGTCTGTTATTATTGCATCTATCGTTCCTTCTTTTAATCCTTCTATTATTGCTAGTCTGTCCTTTTCTTCTCTTAGTGGTGGATTCATTTTTGCATTAACACCAGATTCTAAAACATCATTTACTGTAAGTGAAAAATAATGTGGACATGTTTCACAAGTAATTTTTACACCTCTTTTTTTAGCATCTCTTACCATATTTTTAGTTGTTTTTGTACTAATATGACAAATATGTGCTCTTATATTATTTGTTTCTGAGATAACAATTTCCCTTGCTGCCATAATTTCTTCTGCCTCTGGAAGAACGCCTTCTACTCCTAGCTCATCTGCAATTTTACCACTATTTATAGCACCTTGTGAAACAGATTTTTCTTCACAATGTGAAGATACAAAAGTATTTAAACTGTCTGCTTTAATAATAGCTTCTCTCATAGTTCTGCTGTTTACAACTGGCATTCCATCATCAGAAAAAGCTATTGCTCCAGCATCTTTTAGCTCTTCAAAATTTACTAGCTCTTCCCCTTTTTCCCCTTTAGTTACAGATGCATAAGGAAGTACGTTACATAGGTTTACTCTTTTAGCTTCATCTATAATAAATTTTAATGTTTCAATATTATCAGGAGTTGGTTTTGTATTTGGCATTGGACAAATTGTTGTAAATCCTCCAGCTACAGCACTTTTCGAACCTGTCTCTATTGTCTCTTTGTGTTCGAATCCCGGTTCTCTTAAATGACAGTGCATATCTATCATTCCAGGCATAATGTATAAACTTGTGCAATCTAGTATTTTATCTGCTTCATCTTGTATGTCTTTTTCTATTTTTGCTATCTTTTCATTTTCTAATAAAACATCATATTTTTCAAAAGTATTTGTTTTATAGTCAATCAACGTGCCATTTTTTAATAAAACTCTCATTTTTCTTTTTAGGCTAATTATTTAAGCCTCTCTCCTTTCATAATATTAATTTCTTAAGAAACTTTTTAGTCATTTTATCATTTACTTTTTTTACTTTCAATAGTTTATTGACTTTTGATTTATTTGCAATTAAAATATAAAAAAGATTTTCATATAGATTTAAGAAAGGATTTTTATTATGAATGATATTTTAGAATATTTATTTAAAACTAATGCAATTAAATTTTGCGAAGAAAACAAACCATTTTTCTTGACATCAGGATATATTTCACCTTATTTTTCTAATACTCATTACTTGTTTGGAAGTGAAAAAGAGGCATCTGAGTTTTTATCTTATATTGATGAATGCTTAGCAGATAAAGCTACTTTACCAAAGAAAGTATTTGATAAAGTATTACATCAATATCAAACAAACGAAATTTATAAAAATTCAATAAATGCTATGGTTGATTTTATAAAACAAAATGTCGACTTGTCATCAGTTGACTATATATCTGGTGGTGAAAGAAGAGATTGGTATTTCACAAATATTATTGCTTATTTACTAGAAAAACCACATATCACAATATTTAAAGATTTATCTACTTTAGTAAGTGATAGTAATTTTACTCAAACTAAAGCAGAAACTTCTCTTTCTGGAAAAAAGGTACTTCACATTGTTGATTTAGTAACAGTTGCATCAAGTTATACTCGTTTTTGGATTCCTGCAATAAAAAGCTTAGGAGCTGAAATTTGCTATTCATTTGCATTTGTTGATAGAAATCAAGGAGGTAAAGAAATCATTGAAAAAGAAGGCATTAAACCTTTTGCATTAGTAACAGTTGACAAAAAAATGTTTGAAAAAGCATTAAATCTAAATATCATAAATAAAACTCAATATGAAATGTTAGTCCGGATTTTTAAGTGATTCTTACAATACTATGAGAAACTTTTTATTAGAACATCCAGAGTTCATTGAAAATGCTTTAAATTCTGATGAAAAAACTAAAAGTAGAGCTCAATCTTTAATTGACCAAGATTTATATAAATTAAAATAAAATTTTTATACATTATAGCCATATAAAACTCGCTATTTCAGCGAGTTTTATTTTATAGAAAAAATAATTTATTTTACATCAGCTTTCCATAAACTATGTTTGTTACAGTATGCATATATTACAGAACCAGGTGTATATTTGCAATGTGCTTTTGCCTCCATTCCTGGTTTTAAGTATGTTATACATTCTTTTCCATCTTTTACAATGTCAATCCATTCAATATAATGGTCTTCTTCCATAACATGATTTACTGTGACATAAATCATTCCATCTTTTACTTCATAAGTTGGTACATGCTTTTCTATAGCTGCATCTACTGAGTTTGGAACTAAAACTTTCATTTCTTCTCCACAACAACTTATATCTGAGCAATCGTTAAATACTTTAACTAATGCTCCACATTTATTGCACTTTTTTAGTATTAAATCTTTCATTTTTATATCCTCCAATTTATGTTTTACATATTATATATTAGTTGTTGTTATAAAATCAATATTTAAAAATAATAATTAAAAGGT
>CANQYG010000101.1 GCA_947628015.1 uncultured Clostridia bacterium | reverse complement strand
GAATCAAAAATTCAATAAAATAAATACTTTAAAAATTTCTATCAAAAGTTCCCCTACAAAAAGTTTATGCTATCATAGATTTATGATTAGTTGAAATTTTAGTACATTTATGGTATAATTATATTAGTAATTTTTTATTATCTCCTTTTAGGAGTTGACATATAGTAACAGATAAACAACGATACAATATTTTGTTAAATGGAGGGATTTTTATGGCAAGTAAACGGAACACTTGTACTATGTGTAAGGATGTAGCAGTTATAGCATGTATAATTTATTTGGTTTTAGTACCAGTAAGAGGGAGCGAGATATTGAGAATATTATTAGCAATAATAGCGCTTATTGCAGCTGCAATTAAACTGGGAATTGAATTAGCAAATGATGAACCATATAAAGATTCTGCTTTGGTCGTTTTTTACTCGATAATAAACATACTATGTCCTTTAGTACTTTTGCTATAATAAAAAAGAAACCTCAAATGAGGTTTCTTTTTTATGTATGACGGTTATGTCATAAATCTAAAGTGTAAGTAGCAACAACGAATTATAGGAATTCAGCAGAATAAAATAATTATTTATTCTCTACTCGATTGTATATTTTAAATAATATAAAAATTTTTGTAACAAATATATAAAAAGTACAATCTAAAATAGTAGAAGGAGAAAAAAGTGGAAGAACTTTATAGAGAAAATGTAAAACTTGTTTTCAATTATCTAAAAAGCTTATGCAATGATAGTGAACTTGCAGAAGAACTTACCCAAGAAACATTTTATAAAGCTATAAAAGGAATCAAAAAATTTAAGGGAGACAGTAAAATAAGCACATGGCTTTGTAAAATAGCGAAGAATCTGTGGATTAATTATCAAATCAAGGAAAATAAAATGACAACTATATCATATGACAGCAATGAGCAAATAGAAAAAATGTTAATAGATGAAAATATAGAAAATAATATTGAAAACAGAAATGATTTAATAGGATTGTATAAAAAAATACATAAATTAGATGAGAAGACAAAAGAAGTATTTTATTTAAGAATAAAAGGAGAACTTTCTTTTAAAGAAATTGGAGAAATCTTAAATAAGAGTGAAGAGTGGGCTAGAATAATATTTTATAGAGGTAAAATTAAATTAAAGGAGGATATGAAAAATGATAAATAAAGAATGTGAAATAGTAAAAGATTTGATTCCAAATTATATGGAAAATGAAGTCAGCTCTTCAACTAAAGATTTCATAGAGGAACATATAAAAAAATGTAATGATTGTAAAAATCTCATCGAAGAATTAAAAAAAGATAAAATAAAAGAAAAAAATAATGAAAAAATAGAAGAAACTTTAAAGATAGATTATCTAAAAAAATATAATGAAAAAATAAAATTACTAAAAACCACAGCAATACTAATTACACTCGTAATACTATTTATTTGGATTTATATATTTGCAAAAAATTTGTATATTAAAAATCACTATGAATATACTCATAATATTATTTCGACTGTATATGAAAGAACAAAAGACTTAAAAGAGAAAAACTTTTCAGTTGTAACTACATATTCTGATGGCAGTAAGATAGAATTTTATTATAAAGATGGAAAATATAAAGAATGCTATATTGATGATGATGGGATAAGTGGATATATAAATTATGGAGTAGAAAAAGAAGACGGAATCAGTTATGTACTACAATTTCAAAAAAATGGTGATAAAATTTTAGGTATAGGCTCACCTATGAGAATTTCAAGTTCTGGAGGAGAGCTTATGGAAACAAGTCCTCTTAGAAAAGTATTTTTCTTAAATGATTTTTATAAAATGGGAAAGAGAGAAAGTTTATCATTAGAAATAAGAGAAAATAAATATAATGAAAAAGAGTGTATAGTAGTAAGATATAAAATTAATAATTCTGAATATGAAGAAATGTGGATAGATAAAGAAGAAATGCTTGTAATGAAAGATATAAACAATGAATTAGATAATATATGGCAATGTAATTATACTTGGCAAGTAGGAAATGTTACAGATGAAGATGTCTCTATAAAAAATCAAAAAATAGACCAAGTAGAGACACAACAAGACGAAATGTATGATGAAGTATTGGATTTACTTCAAAATTAATAATAAAAAATAAGGCAAATAATACTTGTTATTTGCTTTATTTTTTTCAAAATAAAGTATATTCAAATTCTAGTATTTTTTATTGAAATATATATATCTTATTGTTATAATTTAGAATATAAAAAGTTAATTATAGAAGGGTATAGAATGAAAATTTTTAAAACAATAATATTAAGTTTTAGACATACAAAATTATTACTAGTGGCATTCTTTATATTAAGTATAATATTAAATTATTTAACAACATATATACCAGTAGTAATACAATATTTCATAGATGTATTATTAAATCAAAATGTTGATAATACCATAATAGAATATTTTATTAGTTTATTTAATAACAAGTTAGATTTTATTCCAATAATATGTATATTTTTACTACTTATTGAAGGAATTATTGTTTTGTCAACATATATAAGGACAATTATTAAAAATAAAATAATACAAGAATTTCAATTTGAACTAAAAATAAAATTATTTGACCATATACAGAATTTAACTTACCAAGATTTTTATCAAAATTCTCTTGCGGATTTAGTACAAAACTCTACAGATGATGTAAATAATATAGTTAATTTTATAGAAAAACAACTGACATATATACTAGATGTTATATTAATCATTATTTTTGCAATAGTGCAACTTATAAATCTAGATTTAAGATTATCAAGTATTATGATTGTAGCAATGTCAATTATTATTTTATTATCAATTTGGTATTTTAAAAAATCTAAACCAATAATAGAAAATAGAATAAAAGTACAAAGATCTATGTATAAAGATTTAAACGATAATTATTCAAACATAAAATTTATGAAAGTTAATAATCTACAAGAAAAGGAAAAAGAAAGATTTAATAAAATTAATAGTAAAAACTTTGAAGCAAACAAAAGTAAAGTAATAATTGATAGTTGGTATAAAATATTAACTGGAAATATTGTAAAAATTCAAACACCATTTATATTTATATTAAGTGCATTTTTATATGCTCAAGAAGCTATTTCAATAGGAAGTATATATGTAACAATAAATTACTCTAATAAAATTACAAGAGCATTTACAGATTTATCAGAAATACTAGAATTCTTAAATCTATGCATTGTTTCATATAAGAGACTAAATAAATTATTATATCTAACATTAGAAGATAGAAAGATTAAAAATAAAGACATTAAAGTAGAAAACACGACAATAAAGTTTAAAAATGCTAGTATTTCTGTCAATGGTAAAACAATTTTAAAAAATTTAACTTTTACCATTAATCCAAATGAAAAAGTAATGATTGCAGGCAGTACAGGAAGCGGAAAATCTATTTTATTAAAAACATTAATAGGATTTTACGATTATGAAGGAAGTATAAAAATTGGTGAATACGAAGTAAGAGACTTGAACAAAAAAAGTGTAAGAGAAAATATTTGCTTATTGTTGCAAGATTCATATGTATTCTCAAAAACTATTGCAGAAAATATAAAAATATTAGTACCACAGATAACATATCCTGAAATCGTAGAACTTTCAAGCTTTTTCTCATTTCATAATGATGTAACAAAATTTGATAAGGGATATGATAGTGAAGTTGGAAGAAATGGTTTGGTGTTATCTAAAGGTCAAAAACAAAGATTAGTATTAGTAAGAGCGTATACAAAACCAAAACCAATTATGATTTTTGATGATTCTTTTAGTGCAATTGATAGAATAAATAAAAAGAAAATATTAGATAATTTGTTGTCACTAGAAGATGGCTCAACTAAAATAATTATTACTCATGATATTGAATTAGCTCCGAAATTTGACAAAATAATTTTCTTAAATAAAGGAAAAGCAATATGTGGAACTCATAAAGAATTATTAGAAAATAAAAATTATAATGAAGTATATAGTTTAATTTCAAATCAAATAGGTGAAGAATATGCTTAATAAAAATTTATTAAAAGAAATGTTTAATTTTACAACAAATAAAAGAAAAACGATAAGAAGAGGAATAATTGGTTTTTTACAAGCTATTCCATATCTTGTTCTTTATCAATATACATTATCTAAAGTAATTGATAATTATATTCCAGATAAAAATATAAAAATGACTGTATTACTGTCTTCAATATTAATAATATTTATAGTATATAGATTATTTCTGGATAAATGGATGGAAATTGATAGAAAAGTAATATATTATGATAATGATAGACAGATAAAAAATAAAGTGTTTAATAGTATACAAAATGCAGAACTTAGCAAACTAGATAAAATACAAGTAGGCAATTTATTTAATTTAACAACAACACAAAGTTTTGAAGCTTCTCAATTATTTGTATGGAACTTTCTAGGAATATTTTCAGTTAGAATAAGAAGTATTTTAATCACATCAATTATAATGTTATTTATAGATTGGAAGATTGCATTAACTGTTATAGGAATATTTATTTTATCTTACATTATTTTAATACCATTTTATAACAAAAATATGAAAACCTATAAAAAACTACAAAAGTCAATAATTGATTTACAAGGTAAAATTAATGAATACATAGATAGTTTTTCAACTACAAAAACATTAAGGCTTGAAGAAATAAATATTAATGATATTAAAGCTATGCTTGGAAAAGCTAAAGATGAATTAATCAAATCTAGTAAAATTTTAGGCTTACATACAGCTTTATTTACTTTATTAACTTTTTCTGCAGTAATTGCTACTTTAATTATTGGGGGAAATCAAATTATAATAGGAGTTGGATTAGGTTCAACAATTATTTTAATAGTAGATTATATTAGTGATATTAATAATCACATGAATAGTCTATTAGAACATGCTCATGGAGTAATGAATAAATATAATTGTTTTATCAATATTTTAGAAATTGTAAGTATTAATAAAGAAAAAGATGATGGAACATTAGAGTTAGAAAAAATCAATTCTATTGAGTTTCAAAATGTGACTTTAAGTTATGATGGAAGCAATACGATATTAGATAATATAAACTTAAAAGTAGATAAACCAATAACAATTGCCATTGTTGGAAAGAGTGGAGCTGGTAAAACATCCTTTGTTAATTTAATTCCAAGATTTTATAACTTAACAAAAGGTAAAATTTTGATAAATGGAGTTGACTATACAAAATACAAATTAAATGAACTAAGAAAAAATATTTCATATGTTTTTCAGGAACCTGTTATTTTAAATATGTCTATAAAAGATAATTTAATGTATGGAAATGAAAATGTGAAATTAGATGATATTATAAAAGTATGTAAAAAAATAGGGCTAAATGAAAAAATAGAAAAATTGGATAATGGATATGACACAATAATAAATGCTCATACTGATATACTATCATATGGAGAAAAACAGTTATTAAGTTTTGCAAGAGCAATTTTGAAAAATGGAAGTATTGTAATACTGGATGAAGTTACTTCTAATTTAGATTTAGAATTTGAAAAAAATGTTATGGAAGCAAATAAGGTAATTTTGAAAAACAAAATTTCTTTTGTAATTGCACATAGAATAAATACAATTAAAGATGCGGATTTAATTATATTTATAGATGATAAAAAAATTATAGAAATGGGAAATCATGAAGAACTTATAAATAAACATGGATATTATTATAATTTATATATGAGTAGAGAAAATCAAGTTATATTATAGCTGGTGTAAAAAGAATGGGCGACGAAGACTAAATAAATTATATATAGCTCAAGTATGTAATATAACAATTATATATTCTGAAACAACCAATATTACTCGGCATAGCAGAAACAATAAAAATATTATGTACTCCTTTAAAAATTTTTAAAATAAATACAGATGAAATCAAGGTAATGGTTTGTATTTCTTTATCTATGTTACCTATACTAAAAAAAGAATCCTATCACTTATAACAAAAGTTAATTAATTAGAAGAATCATTAATAGCAAAAGGATATGTCAATAAATTTTAATATTAATTCTTGATATAAGTACGATTAAAATATTTATTTAAAATAAATATAATAGTAAAAAATATCAATGCAATTATAAATGTTAATTTGATGGATAGTACCCCGTTATTTGATAGTATAGTGCTTGTAAAAATTGGTATTAACGCAGTGATAATTCCTTCTATAAATCTTTCAAATGTAACATAAGATGTTTCATAACCGTTCAATGCACCTTCATATATTGCGATATTATCATATAAGTCATAAGCACTATTTCCACAACCAATTAACAAA
>CANQYG010000100.1 GCA_947628015.1 uncultured Clostridia bacterium | reverse complement strand
CATTTTAAAAATAAGCGAGCATTCCTATTTCTAAGAAAGCCCGTTATTTTTTATTTAAAAGTATTATCTAGTAACCATTATAGCAAAAAATATTATAAAATACTAGTAATTTAATATAAAAATATGTTATAATTGCAAATGCAACTAAAAATTGAAAAAGTCTAATTTGTGAATGAAACGAACATTTTAGCAAAAGGAGGCAATCATGTCATTCGTAAAGTTACTTAATAATGCAATACTTGAAGTTCCAATACTTGAGGTAAAATTAGAGAAAAGCATAAAAGAACAAGATTGGGACGAACAAGAGAAAGAGTATTTAATACAAATAGTTCGGCAGTTAAAAGAACCTAAATTATGTAGGTCTAATAAATGGAGTAAAGGAATTATAGCATCGTCTGAACCATTAACTCTTGAAATTAATTTTAAATCTGATAATCTAGATATCGATAAAATATATAAATATTTTGAAAAATTGATAAAAGATTTAAATAAAGTTTCAAAAGAAATTAAATTCGAATTAAGTAATTTTTGCAAATCTTTAAAAGATACTTGGAGTATAAAAATTGACTGGTATATCTAAAAATATCAGCCTTCTAAGGTAAAAAAACAAACACATATATTATTTTATACGTGTTTGTTTTTTTCTATTGTTATTTTTTTAAGCAAATAAGAAATTTTAATTAAAATGTATTAATATTTAAAATTAGCAGCAAAATCCTTTATTTCCGCCACAGCAGAATACTAACAATAATAAGATTATTATTATGCAGCAACAATCATTATCTCTTCCACATCTATCTTGCATTAAAATTTCCTCCTTTCTTTATAAAGTCTTAATTATCAGTTAAAGTAGATAATTAGTTACCACAGCAAGGTGGGTTTGGCATACAACCACAGTCATTATCTCTACCACCGCAGCCACAGTTACATAGTATAACTATTAGGATAATGAACCATATCCATTCACTGTTACAACCTCTCATTTGATTACCTCCTATCAAGATTCTTAAATAATGTTATTTAAGTTAGTAAATCTTTAGTATGATATATATTATTCATAATAAAATAATTTGGTTACGATACTGTACAAAAATATTTAAGTTATGATATAATCAAAATGAATTTTAAAAGTAGTATGCGAGAAAGGAGGATATGATGGGAATTTTAGCCTATCATAAGCCAACGAAATGGGAAAGATTGTTTTATTAGATGATTTAACAATAAACCAGATTGCAGCAGGTGAAGTTATTGAAAGACCAGCATCTGTAGTTAAAGAATTAGTAGAAAACTCAATTGATGCTCGGTGCAAAAAATATTACGATAGATGTAAAAAATGGTGGTATTTCATATATAAAAGTTATTGATGATGGTAGTGGAATAATGCCAGATGATATGGAGATTGCTTTTGAAAGACACGCAACTAGCAAAATTAGACAAGCCAAAGATTTAGAAGTAGTTAAATCTATGGGGTTTAGAGGTGAGGCTTTAGCAAGTATTGCCGCTATATCAAAAATTGAGTTAGTATCAAAAACTGCAGATGAAGATATGGGATACAAAGTAGTTTTTGAAGGTGGAGACTTAATAGATAAGCATGAAGAAGGATCTTCAAAAGGAACAAGCATAACTGTTACAAACCTTTTCTACAATACACCGGTTAGATATAAATTTTTAAGAAAAGATTTTACAGAGTTAGGTTATATAGAAGATGCTATCACAAGAATAGCTTTAGCTAATCCAGATGTTGCTATTAAACTTATAAGCTCAGGAAAAACATCTATTCAAACCAATGGAAGTGGAAAATTAGAGGATTGTATATATGCAATTTATGGAAAAGAAGTAATGGAAAATATCTTACCAGTTGATTATACTTTTGAAGATATGCATATTACAGGAGTAGTGGGCAAGCCAATAATTTCTCGTTCTAATAGAACAAACCAATTATTTTTTGTAAATCACAGATTTGTAAAAGATAAAACTTTAACAAGTGCAGCTGAACAAGGATTTAAAGGTTTAGTTACAGTTGGAAAACATGGATTTTTAATTTTAAATATTGATATGGATGCAAAAAAAGTAGATGTAAATGTTCATCCAACTAAATTAGAGATTAGATTTCAAGATGAGTCTAATGTTTTTAAGGCTGTTTATCATTCAATTAAAGAAACATTACTTAAAGGTGATTTAGTTTCAGACACAGAAAAAGATTATTCTGATTTTACTCCTAATGATATGTTAAAAGAAGTAAAAAACAAAGACAGAATTGAGGCTTGGGGATTAAATAAAAGTTTTGAATCTTCTAAATCTAAAAAAGATGAAAAAGATACTGAAAGTGATGGAACAAGATTTAGTGATTTTAAAGATACAATAAAAGGCTTAGATGAAGAAACTAGAACTAAATTTGTAAAAGAAATAGCTAAAGCGAAAACAGCAGAAGAAATATCTAGCGGATTAAGTAAATTTACAACATTTTTAAATAGTTCGAAAAAATCAGATAAAGATAAAATTGAAAGTGAAGAAAAAGTAGGAGAATTAGAAGAGAATACAGACAAAGAAGATGTAGAAAAAATAGTAGCTGAAGATTCTGAAAAGGAAAGCATAGAAAAAGTAATTACAGAAGATAAGAAAGACAACATAGAAGAAAATTTAACAAATGAATTAGAAGAAACAAAAAATAAGGATGCAGAAGAAAAAAATATAGCTGAT
Source organism: uncultured Clostridia bacterium (assembly GCA_947628015.1). Taxonomy (GTDB): domain Bacteria; phylum Bacillota; class Clostridia; order TANB77; family CAG-508; genus CAG-793. The sequence goes on along the minus strand of CANQYG010000100.1, from coordinate 3,671 downwards.
AAAGTAGAAGAAAACGCAGATTATAAATTAGAAGAAAACGATAAATCTGATGAAATAAAAGAAACTGAAACTAATAAAGTAGAAGATAGCATAGAAGCAATAGATGAAAATTCAGAAGAAATTGCTGAAGAAAAGCAAGAGTTATCTTTTGAAGAAATGTATAAAAAACTATTTGGAAGAGATATTGAAACTGCTAAAAAAGAACACGAAGAAGTAGTAAAAGAAGAGGAGGAGCAATATCCAATTTCTCCAATAACAAACAATGAAATATCAATGTTTGAAGATGATGAAGAGGAATCAAAATTGCCATACAAGTTTATTGGAATAGCATTTAATACATATATAATATTAAGCATTAATGAAGATTTATACATTTTAGATCAACATGCTGCTCATGAAAGAATAATGTATGAAAAAGTAAAGAAAAATTACTTTAGTGATGAAAATAAAGATTCTCAAATTTTACTTTTACCAGACATAATAAATTTAAGTACTAAAGAAATGGGAATTTTTAGAGATAACAAAATGCTTTTTGAAAAAGCAGGATTTATTGTAGAAGAGTTTGGAGAAGGAACAGTTAAATTAATGGGAGTACCAGAGTTTTGTATGAACTTTAATACAAAAGAAATATTCTTAGAAACTCTTGATGAGATAAACACAGTTGCAAGGACAGCTAGACAAGAGCTAGAAGACAAGTTCTTAGCAACAGTAGCATGCAAAGCGGCTGTTAAAGCTAATATGGCGCTTAACTCACAAGAAGTTGACAGCTTGATGCAAGAACTATTAAAACTTCCAAATCCATTTAGTTGTCCACATGGAAGACCAACAGTAATTAAAATGTCTAAAACAGATATAGAGAAAAAATTTTCGAGAAGGTAGTTTAAATATGACAAGTATAATAGTTGTTTCAATTATAATTATAAATATATTTTCATTTTTCATATTATTTAATATGCTTAAAGGGATGGAAATAAAGTTTAGAAGTATTGTTACTTTTTTACTAATACTTATAAATTTTATTCTAGCAAATTTGATTTTTGGAATAGGACAAGCGGGAAATTCAGGAGAGTTTTCAGGTCCTGTTAGAAACTTATTAGTATTTAGCATTTTGCCTGTTAATCTAATATTAATGGCATCTCCTCTTGCTATTCAAATTAACAAACTGAAGTCATTAGATATAGAAAAAGATAAATTTATGAAAAACATAATTATATGTATAGTTATAGATATAGTTTTAATTATTGTAGAATGTAATTATGTAAAAGGTGTAGTAACAGGAATTGTTAATTTACAAAACTCTAAATGAAAGGCAGATATAATATGAACAAACCACAAATTGTTGTAATATGTGGTCCAACAGCATCAGGAAAAACAGCTCTTGGAATAGAACTTGCAAACAAAATTAATGGAGAAATAATATCTTGCGATTCTATGCAAATATACAAGGAAATGGATATTGGGACTGCAAAGCCAACTGAAGAGGAAAGGAAAATGGCAACACATCACTTAGTGGATTTTATAAATCCAAATGAGAGATATAGTGTAGCTGATTTTAAAAAAGATGCCGAAAATACAATAAAGGAAATTTTGGCAAAAGGAAAAACACCAATTTTAGTTGGTGGCACAGGACTTTATATCAATTCATTAATTTACAACATACATTTTGAAGAAAAAAATATTGATATAGAATATAGACAGCAGTTAGAAAAAATTGATATTTCAGAATTATATAAAAAAGCATTAGATATTGACCCTAAAGCAATGGAAAAAATTAGTTCGAATGACAGAAAGAGAATAACAAGAATTTTAGAAATGTATCATTCAACTGGTAAAACAAAAACAGAATTAGAAAAAGAGTCAAGAAAAGAACTTGAATATGATTATAAAGTTTTTGTTCTTAATATGGATAGAGAGATTTTATATGAAAGAATTAATAAAAGAGTTGACTTGATGATAGAACAAGGATTAATTGAAGAAGTAAAAAAAATAAAAGAAAAATACAAAGAATTTCCAACAGCAATGCAAGGTTTAGGATACAAAGAAGTTGCAGAATATCTTGATGGAGATATTTCTAAAGAAGATATGATAGATAAAATAAAACAAGAAACTAGAAGGTATGCAAAAAGGCAATTAACGTGGTTTAGAGCATATAAAGATGCTATTTGGTTAGATGGAATAAATCATACAAAAGAAGAAAATACAAATATTATTATAAACAATTTATAACAATATTTTGAATAGTTTATAACAAAATTGGAGAAAATTAGTGGAAAGTAAAAAAACAAACTTAACTAAAACAAAACGAAAGCAAAAGCTGAATAAATTAAAGCTTTTATTAAGTACGTTCATAATAGTTATAGTATCTATATACATTATAATTTCAATAATTAATTTAATAAAAAATCCAAGTAGCACATTTATAGTAAAGAACGGAAAAATTTCAAAAGAAGAAACAGACACAGGTTATATTATAAGAGAAGAAACTGTACTTCAAGGCCAAAATTATAAAAATGGAATGGAACAGATTTCTTATGAAGGAAGTAAAGTAGCAAAAGGTGAATCAATATTTAGATATTATACTAATGGAGAAAATAATCTAAAAGATAAAATTAAATCATTAGATATAAAAATACAAGATGCAATTGAAAATAACAATGATGAACTAACTTTAGCAGATACTAAATTATTAGATAAGCAAATTAGTGAAAAGCTTAGCAATATAAATCAGCTAAACAATACACAAACAATACAGGAAACTAAAAAAGAAATTGATGACTATGTAAAGAAAAAGGCAAAAATAGCTGGAGAATTAAGCCCAAGTGGTTCATATTTAAAAAAATTAATTGATGAAAGAAGTTCTTACGAAAATGAGTTAAATTCTGGTTCAGAATATATTACATCACCAGTAAGTGGAATTGTATCATATAGAGTAGATGGATTAGAAAATATACTTACAACAGATGATTTTTCTAAGTATAACAAAAAGTTTTTTTCTGAACTAAATTTAAAAACAGGACAGATTATATCAACTAGTAATGAAACAGGAAAAATAATTAATAATTTTATATGTTATATTGCGTGCACAACTAGAACTGAAGAAGCAAACTCAGCAGAAATAGGAGACAAAGTAAAGATTGTTCTTCCAAGTTCAAAAACAGTTGATGCAACAGTAGAATATATAACTAGAGAAAATGATGCAGAAGTTACAATTATTTTTAGTTTTACAGAAGGTATTAATGAATTATTACTTTATAGAAAAATTAATTTTGACATAATTTGGTGGGACAGCGCAGGATATAAAATAGCAAATTCAGCCATAATAACAGAAAATAACCTAAATTATGTAATTAGAACAAAGGCAGGATATTTAGAAAAAGTATTGGTAAAAGTTACTAAAACAGGCGAAGACTATTCTATTGTTACAAATTATAGTACATCTGAAATAAAAGATTTAGAGGTAAGCAAAAAGGCTAAAACTTCAATAATGCTTTATGATGAACTAGTTATAGAGCCTAGTCAAGAGCAGATAGCAGAAGTAAGTTAATATTACAATAAAATTACAAAACAATTAAATAACAATTACATTTGAAAATTTGTATTGACAATAATTTAAAAAAGTAAGATACTAGATTTAGTCGTATAACGAATGAAAAAATAATAGGAGGTTATTT
>CANQYG010000099.1 GCA_947628015.1 uncultured Clostridia bacterium | reverse complement strand
AAGTCAAAGTGCAAATGAGAAAAAAATTCGAATAGGAGATTTTGTGCTAGATTATAATCAAATGAGCGCAACAAAAAAAGAAAAAACATATTCTCTTGCACATAAAGAATTTTTGCTACTATATAAATTATTAAGCTCACCAGATACTATATTTACAAGACAAGAATTAATAGAAGAAATATGGGGATTAGATAGTGAATCAGATTATAGAACAGTAGATGTACATATCAAAAGAATAAGAAAAAAGCTAGAAGATGTAGATGAATTTGAAATAGTTACAATACACGGAGTAGGATATAAAAGTATTATATGTAAAAGAGGATAGAAATGTTTGAAAAAATTTTTGGAAAAAAGAAATCAATTCAAAGAAGTTTGACAAAAGATGTGTGTATAGCAATTATAGTTGTTTTGATTTTATCTATTATAGGATTTTACTTGTTTGTTAATCGCGAAACGGCTGAAAGATTAATAAAAATTAATATAGAAAATAGTGAAGAAATAATAGATGTTTTGCAAATAATTCAAAGATGTATTGTTGTATTATTTTGTAATACAATAATAATAAGTTTTGTATTTATGAAAATAGCAAGTAAAAAAATGTTAAAGCCAATAGAAAAATTAACAGAAGCAACTAAAAAAGTTGCATCTGGTAATTTTGATGTAAAATTAGAAACAACAAGACAAGACGAAATAGCAGAGCTAACAAATAATTTTAATGAAATGGTAAAAGACTTAGGAAGTATAGAATATTTGCAAAAAGAATTTATAGATAATGTATCACACGAAATCAAAACACCAATTAGTTCAATACAAGGATTTGCAGAATTATTAGAAGATGAAACATTGACACAAGAAGAAAGAAAAGAATATAGCCAAATTATTAAAGAAGAAACTAATAGATTGCTAAATATATCTACTAATATGCTAAAATTATCAAAGTTGCAAAATCAAAATAAAATAACACAAAAAGAACAAATAGATGTAGCAGAACAAATTAGAAAAGCAATTTCATTACTAGAACCAAAATGGTCAGAAAAAGAAATAACATTTAATGTAAGTATGGAAGAAAAATATTTTTATGGTGATGAAGATTTAATATTTCAAATTTGGGTAAATCTTATAGATAATGCAATCAAGTTTTCTAAACAAAAAGGAAAAATTGATATTAGTTTAAAAGAGAAGAAAAAGGAAAATGTACTTGAAGTTAAAATAAAAGATTATGGAATAGGTATGGATGAAGAAGAAAAAGAAAAAATATTTAAAAGATTTTATCAAATAGATAAATCTCACTCAGAAAAAGGAAGCGGTCTTGGTCTTGCTATTGTAAAAAGAATTGTAGAATTATCAAAGGGAACAATTGATGTAAAAAGTAAAAAAGATGCTGGTACAACAATGATAGTTAAATTGCCTATTGAAAAGAAGGATAAAGATAATATTTTAATAAAATAAAAAGAATTTCAAACATATTATAGTATAAATTTTATAAATAAAAATATAATACTATTAATAGATAAATTTAACATTTTGCTTGACAAAATCAAGATTAAAATGTTATACTATCTATAGTAGATCAGTACTTCAGAAAACCTACGGGACTGGAGTCGGAAATGTTTATACCTCGGGGAAGTCTAAGAACCCGAGGTTTCTTTAATTTTGTAAAGGTAAAATGAAAAATGATTAAAATTGTTGAATATAAAGATGAATATGCCAAAGAACTATCTGAAATAATACTAAGCAATTTATATAAAATAAATATTAAAGATCATGGAAAAGAAATAATAGATAAAGTTGCGAAACAATTTAGTGAAGAAGAAATAAAGAAAAAATTTTCAAAAAGAACTAAATGTTTAGTAGCATTAAAAGATAATGAAGTGGTTGGTACAGCAAGTATTGATAAATATAAAGGTGATGAAACAAATAAAAAATATATTATATTAACTGTGTTTGTAAAAATACAAAATCATCATCAAGGAATAGGAAGAAAATTAATAGAAAATATAGAAGATATTGCAAAGAATATTGGATGTAAAGAATTAATAATTTATGCATCTGTTTATGCATGCGAATTTTATCGTAAATTTGGATTTGATTATTTGAACAGTAAAAAAGTACAAAATGAAGATAAAGAATATATTTTAATAAAAACATTTTAATAAACACCAACTAATTGGAAAACTTAAATCGTCTAAATATTAGAAAGGTTAAAATTAGGTGAAATGTATGAATAAAAAAATATGTAAAATAATAATTGCAGTAATGATTATATTAGCATTTATAGTTGGAATTATGTACTTTATTGATTTAAATAAAATAAAAAAAGGAGAACCAGTTGTATTTAGCACTTGGGATACAAAATATGCTCCTATTGTTAATGAAATTGAAAATCAAGATACCAATGAAATAGTAGATACAGCAAATAAACAAAATGATTTTAGTCTTGTATTTTATCAAAAAACAGCAATAAAACCAAAGCAAATAGAAAAAATAATAAGTAAAGGTGAAATTGAAGAAATGGATTATAATGTATATTCTTTTGAAGGAAATGTTGCTATAAATCTAAATAGCAATAATGCTGAATTAACTGAAAACAGTATTTCATTAAGAGATGCATTATTACAAAATAAAATAACAATGGAAGAAATCATTGAAAAAGCTAATAAAGACTTTCCAAATGTAATATCATATGATGATGGTGGTAGTAAGGAATATCACTATCCAAACTATACTATTATAAAATTGAATAAATTAATGGGAAACAAAGATGTGTATATAGGTGATAAAGATATGACAATACATGATTTAAATATATAATTTTATTTTGGAAGATAAATTAATTTACAGAAAATACCACTATAAAAATTAGTAAAAATATGCTATAATATAATCAAGTACAAAGTTGTGCTCGTAGGTAATAACCAAAATATTTTAATTAAAATGGAGGTAGAAATATGAAAATTTGTGTTTTACGGAGAGATGGACAAAAAGTGCATAATGGAATGGCTATGGTAATTGCAAGTATAACAGAAAGGTTTTTTGGAGAAAAGGAAATTGTTTTTGCTAAAAATAAAGAGGAATTTACCGAGATACTAACTTTTGAAATTGAAGATAACGAAGAAAAACAAGCTGTTATGTTTATCCAAGAAGTTTCAAGAGTAAATCCATTATATGCAGTTAGGATTAACGCATAATTCATATTATTTAAAAGTTTGTAAATTTTTAAAAGTGAAAACTTCATTTAAGATATTAATTAAATGGAGTTTTTACTTTTATTGAGTATTGATTTTAAAATATAAAAAAATATATTCCTTTTGTATTAAAGTATGATAAAATTTAAATAAGAGATAATTTGTAAGGAGAATAAAGATGACTATTGAAGAAGAATTATTTAGAAAGGCGAAAATCGATTTTGACAAAATATCTAAATATGGTTTTAAAAAAGAAAAGTCTTTGTATAAATATTCAAAAAATATTATGAATAATACTTTTAGAGTAGATGTTGAAATAGATGAAAAAGGAATAGTTAAAGGTAAAGTGTATGATTTATCTTTTGGAGATGAATATACAAATTTTCGTATGGAAGATAGTATAGGCTCTTTTGTAGGACAAGTTAAAGCTGAATTTGAAAGTTTATTAAAAGATATTAGAAGTAATTGTTTTAATAGAAAAGATTTTATAAATGAGCAATCAAATAGAATAGCAAAAGCAATAAAAGAAAAATATAGAGATGAGCCAGAATTTGAATGGGAAAAGTTTCCAGGATATGCTACTTTTAGAAATAAAGATAGTAAAAAATGGTATGGCATAATAATGAATATTGACAAAAGTAAATTGGGTGAAAAATCTACTGATGAAGTTGAAGTAATTAATATAAAATTAGAGCCAGATGAAATAGAAGATTTACTAAAACAAGATGGATTTTATCCTGCATATCATATGAATAAAAAAAGTTGGATTACGATTATACTAAACGATACTATAGCAGATGAAAAAATAATGAGTTTGATTGATAAAAGTTATTTATATACAGTCAAGAATAAAAATAGTGCGAAAAATGAGTGGATAGTACCTGCAAATCCAAAGTATTTTGATATAGATAAAGCTTTAAAAGAAAATAATACAATAATGTGGAAACAAAGTACAGATATAAAAATAAATGATATTGTTTATATATATGTTGGTAAGCCTTATTCATCAATTATGTATAAATTTAAAGTGGTAGAAGTAAATATTCCTTATGAATATAAAGATAAGAATATAAAAATGCAAAAAGTTATTAAAATAGATTTAATAACAAGATACGAAAAAGGAAAATTATCATTTAATAAATTAAAAGATTTTGGAGTAAATGCAATTAGAAGTCAAAGATATATGCCATTAGCTTTAAGTAAATATATAAGTAAAATTGAAAGATAAATTTATTGCTTCTATAGCTGCAAAAGTAGTAAAGAAAAATATCGTAAATAATAGCAAATGGTAATTGGGCAATAGGAGGTAGTTTATGAAAAAAGTTGCAAAAATAGTTCTTATAATTTTTATTGTTTTAGTCTTTGCAATATTAGTCGATACAGTATTTAGATGGGAAAAATATGCTCCAACAGAAGAAGAAAAAGAATCAGTTAATTTACAAAAAGAAGAAAATAATATAGAAAGTGAGAGTAAAATGAACTTTAATATAAATGTAGTTATAGATGAAAAAACATATAATGCAACATTAGAAAAAAATGAAACAGCTCAAAGTTTTATAAATATGTTGCCTCAAGAATATAATATGAGTGAATTAAATGGAAATGAAAAGTATATTTATTTAGATAAAACATTACCTACTAATTCTTATAATCCAAAGCATATTGAAAAAGGTGATATAATGCTTTATGGAAATAATTGTTTAGTAGTATTTTATAAATCATTTGACACTTCATATAGTTATACTAAAATAGGTCATATTGATAATTTGCCTGATTTAGGAAACAAAAATATAACTATAAAATTTGAAAAGTAATTAGATAAATAGTAATTTGTAGGAGAACCTAGATATGAGAAAAAAAGTTTTAATAATTTTACCTATTATATTAATGATAGTTGTTTTGTTTGTTATTTATATTTTATATATATTTAATTATATTCCTCATAAAAAATATAGTAATATTGATTTTGGTATTGAAACATATATTAGCGATATAGACAAAGATGAAGATGGCATTGATGATCAAACCGATATTCTAAATAACGTAAGAAATTACATAGCAACTAAACCAAAATATAAAAGTAAATATTATGCAACTGGTTATTCAAATGATGAATTTGGCGTATGTACTGATGTCGTAACATTCGGTTTAAAAGATGCTGGATATGACCTAATGAATTTAGTTAATGAAGATATAAAAAATAATCAAGATAGATATGATATTGAAGTAGTAGATAAAAATATTGATTTCAGGAGAGTAAATAATTTAAAAATTTATTTTGATAATAATGCAATAACCTTAACAACTGACATTTCAGAAATAAAAGAATGGCAAGGTGGAGATATAGTTATATTTAAAAAACATATAGGAATAATTTCAGATAAAAGAAATAAAAATGGAGTGCCATTTGTTATTCATCTTGCGAGTCCTTATCAAAAACACTATGAAGAGGATATATTAGAACTGAGAAATGATATAGTAGGACATTATAGAATAAGTTAATAAATTACAATTTATAAAAAAGTTCTATTATATAGTAACTCTCTATTTGTGTCCTGTTAAGAAAAATAGCAATTCGCTATTTGTGGGGTGTTAATTTTTCTGATTTTTTGCTATTCTTAAAACGAAAGGAGAAAAAATTATGGATATTGTTAAAATTGGGAAATTTATAGCAGAAAAAAGGAAAGAAAAAAAATTAACACAAGAGCAGCTTGCAGAAAAATTAGGAGTAACATCAAAAACAATTTCGAGATGGGAAAATGGAAATTATATGCCAGACATTTCTTTACTTAAACCATTAAGCGAAGAATTAGGTATAACATTAAATGATTTAATTAGTGGAGAAAAAGTAGATAAAGAGCATTATCAAGAAAAGTTAGAAGAAAATATTATTAGTACAATAGATTATACAAGCAAAAAAGTATATGAAAAAAATAAAATAATTGCAGAAATTCTAATGATGTTCGGGCTTGGGCTTACTTTTACGGCATTTACTATATTTCCATCAGAAAGCAGTTGGGGATCAATTTATTCTATATTTGGACTAATTATATCTTTAATAGGTTTTTCTAAACTTAATAAGAAAAAATCATATATAAAAAGATTATTTCTTAATTTAGGATATTTTGTGTTAGGATTAATAATATTATTAGGGATAGACTATGTGAATGTAAAATTAAATAATGTAGCACCAAGATTTTCTTACTTAATAGAAACA
>CANQYG010000098.1 GCA_947628015.1 uncultured Clostridia bacterium | reverse complement strand
CCTTACATACAATGCAAAAGCAAGGAAAATGGGTTGCAGCAAATACTCCATTTGGATATATGAGAGATCCAAATGATAAAAATAAATTAGTAATATGTGAAGAAGAAGCAGAAATAGTAAAAACTATCTTTAATATGGCTTTGAATGGAAATAAGTTATACACAATAAGAGACTATCTTGTGGAAAACAATATTCCAACAAAGAGTAAAATTAGAAAAAATAAAAATACTTTTTGGGAGTGTAAAACTATAAAGCAAATATTAAAAAATGAGGTTTACGTTGGAAATACAGTGCAAAATAAAGTTAGTAAAATAAGCTATAAAAATAAAAAATTAAGATCTAATCCAAAAGAGGAATGGAATATAGTAGAAAATACTCATACACCAATAATTGAGAAAAAAAGCTTTGATCTAATTCAAAAAATGATAACAGTTCAAAAATATGATAGAAATAAAAAATCTAATTTTTTTTTACTAGATGGATTACTATTTTGCTATGAGTGTCATCACAAGATAGGCATAAGGCAAAAGACAAAATCAAATAGATATTATATGACTTGTAATTATTATCGCAGATATTCAAAATTAAATTTATGCACATCACACGGTTTTAGCTATGATAATTTAGAAGAGGTAGTAATAAATAAATTAAGAAACATTTTCTTTAATGTTAATAAAGAAAAATTAAAAGATAAAATTAGAAATGATAATTATAAAAAATCATATATAAATATGTTGAACAAGCTAAAAGGAGATATAGAAAAGCAAGAAAATAATCTGGATATGATGTATATTGATAAAATAAATAACAGTATTAACAAAGAAATGTATGAAAGATTATCTAATAAGATAAAAAATGAGATAAAAATAAAACAAGATAAATATAATGAGATTTTAAATAATTTAAAAAATGTAGAATATTACAATGATGAAAATTTAGATAAGGTAATTAAAGAGTTTTTAAGTTTACAAGAACCAACGCCAGAACTTATGAAAGTTATAATAAATAAAATATATGTTCATCAAGATAAGCAAATAGACATTATTTTTAATTTTAAAAATGTGATTTAAAATTATTTTTATTTTATTACTGTCTAATATGACTTATACCAGAAGCAATTAGTATGTCTGACAGAGTAGTAGTTTTAAGTCAAAGACCAGCGACAGTAAAAAATATTTATACGATTGACTTTGAAATACCAAATAGAACGCCTCTAAATTGTAGAGAAAGTCCTAAATTTAGTGATTATTTCAATACAATGTGGAAGGAGTTAGAAGAATATGATAAAGCAGCAGAATATGAAAAAAGATAATTCTAATACTCAAGAAGTATCAGAAAATAGAAAAAAATATCTAAGAAAAATTAGAAAAAATAAAATAGCTGTACATTTAACACAAATTTCAATATTAATAATTTTTATTGCAACTTGGGAATATCTAGCAAATGTAGGAGTTATTGATAGCTTTCTTGCAAGTCAACCATCAAGAATAGTAAAAACTTTTATGAATTTAACTAATAATGATTTATTAGAACATTTAAAAATTACATTAATAGAAACCTTTGCTGGATTTTCTCTAGGTACTATATTAGGAGTAATTATAGCTATAATTTTATGGTGGTCACCTTTTATATCTAAAGTATCACAGCCATATTTGGTAATATTAAATAGCCTTCCTAAAGTAGCATTAGGCCCAATAATTATAGTATGGGTAGGTGCTGGAATGCCAGCAATAATTGTTATGGCACTAGCAATCTCTTTAATTGTCACAATACTAGATATTTTAAATGGTTTAATGAATACTGATAAAGAAAAAATTAAGATGGCCAAAACGTTTAATGCTAAAAAAATGCAGATTTTAACAAAAATAGTGATACCTGCAAATATATCAACTTTATTTAATACATTAAAAGTAAATATAGGATTGTCTTTAGTAGGAGTTATATCTGGTGAATTCTTAGTATCTAAAGGAGGACTTGGATATTTAATTGTATATGGTGGTCAGGTATTTAAATTAGATTTAGTAATGACTAGTGTAATTATTCTAGGAATAGTTGCAGCTTTAATGTACGAAGGAATTGAAATATTACGAAGGAAAATTGTTAAGTAATCAGGTTTATAGGTAGAACCCAAAACCTAAATATAGTTTAAGGAGAGTATGATTAAATCATACAAATAAATATGAAAAAAGTTATAATATCATTAATAACGGCTTTAGTTGCTCTTGTTGTGGCAATAACAGGATTTATTGTTTCTAAGCAAACTACAAAAAAAGTAGCTAATACCGAAGGTACAGAAGAAGTTAAGGAAATAAAAACGGTAAGATTAAATGAAGTAACACACTCTGTATTTTATGCTCCACTTTATGCAGCAATATCAAACGGATTTTATGAAGAAGAAGGAATAGAATTAGAACTTACCAATGGTGGTGGAGCAGATAATGTTATGACAGCAATCTTGTCAAATCAATGTGATATAGGACTATGCGGACCAGAAGCTTCAATATATGTATATAATGAAGGAAGAGAAGACTATGTTGAAGTATTTGCACAACTAACAAAAAGAGATGGATCTTTTTTAGTTGCAAAAGATCCTACTGATAACTTTTCATGGCAAGATTTAAAAGGAAAAACTGTTATACCAGGTAGAAAAGGTGGAGTTCCATATATGACATTTGAATGGATTTTAAAGCAGAATGGAATAAATCCAGCTACAGATTTAGTGTTAGATGATAGTATTAAATTTGACTTAATGGCAGGTGCATTTGCATCAGGAAATGCAGAATATGTTACTCTATTTGAGCCAACAGCATCAATGACAGAAGAAGCGGGAGCAGGTTATATAGTAGCATCAGTTGGAGAAGCATCAGGAGATATACCATATACTGCATATTGTGCTAAGAAAAGTTTTATATCAGAAAATGAAGATTTAATAGAAGGATTTACAAGAGCAACCTATAAGGGACAAAAATGGGTAAAAGAACATACAGCAAGAGAAGTAGCAGAAAAAATAGTAGATTTCTTCCCAGATACTGAAGTTGATTCAATAGAAACTTCTGTACAAAGCTATAAAAATATAGATGCTTGGAATGAAAATCCTATTTTAACAGAAGAATCATTTGATAAATTACAAATGATTATGCAAGAAGCGGGAGAATTAGATTCTAAAGCACCTTATGATGTAATTATAAATAATGATTATGCTGAAAAAGTTGTAAATGAAAAATAATTTTAATTAATGTGAAAACTTAATAAAAATTAATTTATTAAAAATATAGCATAATATAAGCATAAAATCAAGAAAATAGAAATCAAAAATAAATAATAAATTAATAAAAATGAATATAGAAAATCTTATAAAAAGCTTATCGCAAGCTAATTATAAGATTTTTTACTTTTTTATTAAGTTTTCACCTTAATAAAAATAACATAATGTGAAAGTGGAGGGATAAAACAAATGAAATGTAAGGAAATACAAGAACAAGAAAAGATTAAATTGCAATTAATAAGTAAGAAAAAAGTACAAAAATTAAAAGAAAGAGGTATCACTTTAATAGCACTTGTAGTAACAATTATAATATTGTTAATTTTAGCAGGTGTAACGCTAAATATGGCAATGTCAGGAGATGGATTATTTAGCAGAGCAAGAAATGCAGCAGACAAGTATAAAAAAGCCCAAGAAGATGAAGCAATATTAATAGACGAAATGACAGAAGTAAGAAGAATAAGAACAGCAGAAGAATTGCAACAATTAGCCAAAGAAGTAAATGAAGGAAATACATTTAAAGGATGGACAATAATATTAATGAATGACATTGATTTAAGTAGTGTATGTGGTGAAGAAAGTGGACAATCATGGACACCAATAGGAACAGATGAAGAACACTATTTTCAAGGAACTTTCGATGGAAATAATAAAGAAATATCAAATTTATGGATAGGTAATGATATAGAAGACGATTTTAAAGGAACTAGTATAGGTTTATTTGGATTCGCTAAAAAATGTGAAATTAAGAATTTAAAAATCTCAGGAGAAATTAATTTTTCTTTTAGCGAAAATATTGAAGACGTTGGTGGAATAGCTGGAAACATAGGCCTTGCATCGATTCAAAACATCATAAGCCAAATTAAGATTAATGTATTAAAAGAGGTTCATAATGTAGGAGGAATTATAGGATGGGGAGCTAATGGCACATGTATAGATTGTATAAATAATGGTAACATAGAAACTAGTGGTTTGATTTCTGGAGGAATTGTTTCTCAAAGTACAGGAATTACTTTCAAAAAATGTACTAATAATGGAAATATAACATCTACAAAATATGCTGGAGGAATAGTAGCAGTTGATCATTCTCGGACGTGATCTTTTTCCTAATGATGAGTCTGTATATCAAAATTGTAGAAATAATGGTTTATTGACGCCTGACTCAGAGATTTATAATGGATTGATAGGACGTATATATGAAGAATCTCATATACATGTAGAAGATTAAAAGGAAGATAAAATAGGGGTGGATATTTAAAGAATATGAAATACAATTTTACTATTCACATATTATTTTATTAATCTAAAAACTTAATAAAAATTAATTTATTAAAAATATAGCATAATATAAGCATAAAATCAAGAAAATAGAAATTAAAAAAAATAATAAATTAATGAAAAACGAATATAGAAAATCTTATAAAAAGCTTAAAATAAGCTGATTATAAGATTTTTTGCTTTTTTATTAAGTTTTTAGATTAATAAAAATAACATAATGTAAAAAGAAAGGAAAAAAACAAATGAAAGTTAGGAAAATACAAGAAAAGAATAATTTACAATTATATAAGAAAAAGCAAAAATTAAAAGAAAAAGGAATAACATTAATAGCGCTCGTGGTAACAATAATAATATTGTTAATCTTAGCAGGAGTAACACTAAATATGGCAATGTCAGGAGATGGGTTATTTAGCAGAGCAAGAAATGCAGCAGATAAATATAAAAAAACACAAGAAGATGAGCAAGATTTAATAAGCGAAATAGGAAAAGAAATGAATAATGAATATATAGGAGCTTATGTAACAGGATATGAACCAACAGAAGGAACATTTCAAATAACAGCAGATCAATCAGGAACATCAAATGCTCAAACATTTACAACTGCTAATGAAAAAGTAGATGGAAACGAACTAAAATGGAGAATCTGGGATTATGATGGAACAACATTAAGAATAATATTGGATAGAACAACAAAACAAAAATTAAAGTTGGAAGGAACTGCAGGATATAATAATGGAGTATTTATAATTAATGAGATTTGTAGAAAATGTTTTGGTCAATATGATGGTGATAAAATGAAGGATGGAATAAGTGTATCAAATCTAAAAAGAAGTGATATACAGAAGGTATGCACGTATGACTATACAAAATATACTTACAACATAGAAAAACCTGATAAAACAAACTTAGCAATAGCGTTTGGAGAATCAATGAAATTTGAGGATAAAGATGAGATAAGTGTTCCAAAAATTTGGTATAATATAGATAGCAAGTGGAAGTTTGAATACGGTAAGAATGTTTCAGAAAAGGAGTGTTCAATTTGGGAGACAGAAGGTAGAAATGAGGACAGAGGCCATGAAAGAGTAGATGTTAATAGTGATGATTTGAATTTAAAAAGTTCATTTTATGAATTTGTTTTTAAGAGAGCGGAAGATGTTTTTGAGGATAAAAGAAAGATGTTTAAAGATAAAAGATATTGTGATATGGTTTTTGCTTTCAGAGGAGGAGATGCGGTGACAGATGACAGGTACTGGCTTGGTACAAGATGCTGTAACTTCTGGACTGGTGTTGTGGATTTTGGGATTTCATTTATTTACGATTATGCTGGTGGATGTTCTTTGAGTAAAGTTGGTCTTTGCACGACAGATAAGGATTCTACGATGAATGTAAGTATTGGTGTAAGACCTGTTGTCTCTATAAATTTAGAACAATGTGGATGGAATCTTGAGAAACAAGATGACGATAGTTATTTGATTTCAAAGTGAAATGTTATGACATTGAGATTAAGATATTATAATAAAATGTTGATTTGATTGTATAAAAAAATTTAATTAAGCTAAAAACTTAATAAAAATTAATATATAAAAAATATAGCACAGTTTGTAGGCGAAATCAATAAAATAAAAAATAAAAGTATGAAATAATTTAATGAAAAATGAAAAGAGAAAATCTTATAAAAAGCTTAAAATAAGCTGATTATAAGATTTTTTATATTTTTATTAAGTTTTTAGATTAATAAAAATAACATAATGTAAAAAAGGAGTGAAAAAACAAATGAAATGTAAGGAAATACAAGAACAAGAAAAGACTAATTTACAGTTAAGAAATAAGAAAAAAGTGCAGAAATTAAAAGAAAAAGGAATAACATTAATAGCACTAGTGGTAACAATAATAATATTGCTGATATTAGCAGGAGTGACATTAAATATGGCAATGTCAGGAGATGGATTATTTAGCAGAGCAAGAAATGCAGCAGACAAGTATAAAAAAGCCCAAGAA
>CANQYG010000097.1 GCA_947628015.1 uncultured Clostridia bacterium | reverse complement strand
ATTTCTTATGGTGATGGAGCATTAAAATATGAAAATGCTTGGAATAAATTCCTAGAGCTATCTGCAAGTACAGGTTCTTACGAAGTAGCATATAGTGAGCTTAATAACTGGCTTGCAAGCTTAGGAGTAGGAAGTACAGATAGAGCAGGCGTTGTAACATTTATCAAAGATTGTATGATAACATCAACAACACTTGTAAAAGACCCACTTAGTGGAAAGGATGTAAAATATCCAGTATACGATAAATTTGTATTAGAAGATATAAAAAATCCACCAGAAGAAGTGGAAAAAGTAACATTAGATAGAACATATTCATATTTATATACAAAAAAATCTGATCAAAGTAGATATGTAGACTATGGAATAAATAGAAGAGAACAAGAAGAATTATATATACAAAAAGATGTATATAAAGCAACAGTCATTGTAAATGGTAAAAAGCAAGATTATATGTATTCAAAGAAAAATTTAAATGATGATGGAAGTTGGAGCGTTGAAGTAAGAGCAGCAGATGAATTATATAATGGAGCATATAGCTATTCAAGAGAAATACGTAAATCTGAATATTTATATGATGGTTCTGACGCAGGAACATCAGATAGTAAAAATCTACAAGTATTTGTAACATATAGATTAGCAGTAAAAAATAGATCACAAAGTCTATATGCAAGAATAAATGAAATAGTTGACTATTATGATGCAGACCAATACACATTTGATGGAACATTAGGAGCAGATGGTACGTATAGTATAAAATCATATAATGAATATGATGAAAATGGAAATGTTACAGGAACATATGTAAATTCATATTTAGGAAGTAACTCAAAAGGAGCAAAACAAGGAGATATCACAGTAAAAAATGGAACAACATTTGCAGATAGAGAATCATCAAAAGTTCTTACAAATGGAAATTATACATATAATTCAATTTATGTAACAGGACTAAAATCAGCATCAGGAAATGATAGGTTAGCACCAGGAGAATTTGCTTATGTATATCTAACATTTAAAGCAAATGTAGATGAAGCTACTGGAAAAGTAAAATTAGACCAAGATTTAAATACTGGAAAGACAACTATAGGAAAACGTAATATAGCAGAAATAAATGGATATAGTACATATTATTCAAAAAATGCTACAGTACCAAATTATCTAAAATCTGACAATAGTAAAGTAGATACAGGTGTAGGAGAAAAGGTAGCAGGAATAATAGATACAGAATCAAATTGCGGAAGCTTAGAAGAAATAGATTTGAATAATGACGGTGATTTAAGATCATCTACTGACAGTGAAGTAGAAAATAGACTTGAAATGGATACAGATAAAGCACCAAATATGAAGATAGTAATAAATCAAAATGATGATGATACAAGAAGAATGACAGGTATGGTTTATGAAGATGAAAGAACAGAAACAATTGATAAAGCAGTAGTTGGAAATGGTTTATACAATGATTCTGAAACAAAGATAAATGGTGTAAAAGTAGAATTAGTAGAGTTAGTACAAAATGTAGATGAAAATGGTATATTCATAGGAAGCTATAATGGAGAAAAAGTTTGGGGAACAAACATTTATGAATTACAAGATGGAATACTAGTAAAATCAAGCGAAAATAATGATAGATATTATAGTGGATATGGTTTATCAAAAGTAATAATAAAAGGTCCTGGAATATTAGATGTAAAGGAAGACGATATAGGAAAGAGCAATGGAATGTATTCATTTAAGTCAATTCCAGCAGGAGACTTCTTTATAAGATTTACTTATGGAGATAATATTCAAACAGTATTAGTAAGCGGAGAAAATGAGGTAAATACTTTAATTGGACAAAAAGGATTAAATGAAAAATCATATAATGGTCAAGACTATAAAACAACATCATATCAAGCAGGTATAGAGCAAAATACAAGTTATAATGGAATAAAAGGATATACTGATTATGAAAAACAAAATTATAATAATGCAACAGATAAATCAGCAATGTACTATTATGATATAGACTTAAGTAATAAAGTACAAGGAGCTTCAGATGGAAAAGATGTTTATAGTATTAGAGACAAGGTAAATACTTGGTCAAAAGGTGCAGATGGACAAAACTTGTTAAATAATAGAGCAGAAACATTAGCATCATTTGAAAGAATTGGAACATATAAGTATGATACTCAAGAAAATCAAAAACAAGCACAAATCGAAATGATAAATAATTTAATACAAAATACAGCAATGATAGCACAATCAGGAGTTATAGATACTGAAGTTGAATATAATAGAAAAGTAACTGAAAATCAAGGAGATGCAAATAAATTAAGTTATACAATAAAAGATATTGATTTAGGATTACAAGAAAGACCAAAAGCACAAGTTAAATTAAATAAGGAAGTAACAAATATAAAATTAGTGCTTGCAAATGGTAAATCAGTATTTGATACAACTCAATCAGTAAGTAATTTGTATTATGCAAAACATGAAGGACATAGCGGAAAATATGAAGGATTTAGACTAGTAGGATATAAGCTAGGTAAAAATTCAAAAGAAACACCAGAGTTGATACAAGCATATTTAGATGAAGAATTAATGGCAGGAGCTATGTTACAAGCAAATTATGAATTAACAGCACAAAATGTTGGAGAAGTAGATTATCTAGATAAACAATTCTATTATACTGGAAAAACAAACAATGCAAGTGAAGGTAATGTATCAACAACAAATACAAAACAAGTAGTTGATTATGTATCAAACTTGTTAAGATATGAATCAAATTATCAAGATGTAGAATCAAATTGGCAAGTAAGAAGAATAGAAAACTTGACAAATTCAACAACATTAAATGCATCTGATGATATAATAGTAGATGCGTCTAAAGTAGAAAATGACTTGGTAAATAGACAATATTATACAAATATAGCAACATATAATACATTAATAACAACAGATAGCTTATCACAAGAATTATTGCCAGAATTATTTGATAAAAATGGCTCATCAAAGAAAACAACATTAGTATTATCAACTATATTATCAGATGATGGCGAAGAAAATTATGTATATAACAATTTAGCAGAAATAGTTGCTACATCGAATAAACAAGGTAGAAGAATGAGCTATTCAATATCTGGAAATCAAGAAATGTCAGACCAATCATTAGGAAATAATGCAAATGAAAAAGTTTATACATCAGTAGACTTGGTAACACCATCAGAAATGGATAGTGATAGTAGCCAAAGAATACTAATATTACCACCACTTGGTGAAAATAAAAATTATGTTTCAATAATCTTATCAATAATAGCAGCAAGCTTAGTAGTTGCAGTAGGAATAGTAATTATTAAGAAAAGATTGAAATAAAAACTTGTTATTTAAATTTACAAAAAAATATGTATTTTAAAATAAAAGATGGAGCTAAAAAAACTCCATCTTTTATTAAAATATTCATCAATTATTTTTCTCGCAATCAATTACATTGTCTGCATTTTTATTCAAATTCTTTCCAAAAATTTTACCAAAATCAGCTGTACCAACAACTTCTCCAGAATTCTTACAATGGTTAACAACACCTCCATTATAAATAAGTCCCACAATACCGCCTATTTTATTATTTCCAGTTATAGTCGCATTATTCTCCGATTCAACAACGATTCCTACATAAGAATCCCCAATTATGCCTCCTGCAACATCACCTGACGTTATTACATTACCATTATTTATACAATATTCAATTCTAAATCCATCACCGGTGCCTCCAGAAATTCCACCATAACATACTTCCATCCATTCGCCAACACTTACATCATCTTTTTTTTCAACACGTCCATAATTTTCACATTTTGATATCAATGAATTGCCAAAAGAACTACTACCACTTACGTTACCAGTGATACCACCTACATAAGAAAAACCGGTCATATTTCCTCTATTTATACAACTGATAATTTTACCGCCTATAATCCAACCACTTATGCCACCTATATGCGTTTTAGTTGACAAAATATTTGCATAATTTTCACAATTTTGAATAATTCCTCCATTTTTTAAAAGTCCACAGATTCCTCCAACTGCTCTACCATTTTCAGATGTATCTTCAATATTTTTTTCAGTATTAATTTCTCCTTTTAATATGGTACAACCATCAATTATTCCTGAATTTGTTCCCACTATACCTCCTACGCAACTAAAATCTGAATTAATTGAACAATCATCTATTTTTATATTTCTTATAGTTCCTTCATTTATTGCAAATATTCCTACATTTTCACTTTCAGCTGTTATTTCTAATTTTTTTATGCTTTTTCCATTTCCATTATATACTCCTTTAAATGGTTTTTCTTCTGAGCCTATTGGTGCAGTTATCTCATCTATATCACTTAATTGTACATATACTCCATCTATTGGATGTTCTTCATCTTGTCCTATTTTTGCTAATTCATCTACAGATGTTATTCCTTTTACTTCTTCATTATATGGTTCTAATAGTTTATTAAATTCTTCTATGTCCTTTTCTGTAATTTCTCCTCCGGTCATTTCTTCTAATACACTTGTTAAATCTGCTTTTACATTTGAATTGCTATTATTATTTTCCATTATTTTTTCTGCATACATAAGTTGTAATTTTTCTTCTATTGCCTTTTGATTATAATCTGTTGCTGCTTTTCTTGCTTTTGCTAATAATCCGTCTCCTGATAGTGCCATATTTAATGTCACACCTGATAAGATTAGCAATATTATTATTGTTACTACTAGTGCTATTAATGTTATACCTTTTTCTCTTAATTTCTGTTTTTTCTTATTCTTTAATTGTAAATTGATTTTTTCTTTTTCTTGTATTTTCTTACATTTCATTCGTTTAAAACCTCCATTTTTACATTATGTTATTTTTATTAAGGTAAAAACTTAATAAAAAAGCAAAAAATCTTATAATCAGCCTATTCCAAGCTTTTTATAAGATTTTTATTTTCCATTTTTTTATTCAATTGTTAATTACTTTTAATTTTTATTTTCTTGATTTTGTCCTTATATTATGCTATATTTTTCATATATTAATTTTTATTAAGTTTTTACATTAATTAAAATTAAATAGTATTTAACATTCTTCTTTTATTTCTTTTATTTGCTCTATGCTAAGTTTTGTTACTTCACTTATTTGTTCTTCTTTCATTCCAATTTTAATTAATTCTTTTGCTATTTCCATTTTTTCTTGCTGTTTTCCGTTCTTTTAATCCTTCTTCTCTATAACGTATTCTTCCGTTATTTTCATCTTTTATTGCTTTTTCTTTTAGCTCTGCTATTATTCTTAATCTTCTATCATTACTTATTTCTTCTAATTCGTCCATTGCTTCTTTTATCTCTTCATTTTTCTCCATTATTTTTGATACCTCCTTCTCATTTGGATCGTTCATAAACATTATCCATTGTGCTAACTTATTATTTGGCTCTTTTTTTAGCACCTCTCTTGCTTTTGGTATCTCTATTATACAAAGTTCTAAAGCATCTGTCAATTCTAGTTCTTTCCCCGTTGTTACTTCTCTTATCTTCCATTTCGTACTTAATTGTTCTATTCCCTTTGTTTTTTCTAATTCATAATCTATTATTATTATTCCTATTACTTTATTTAATTCCGTATAATATTCTCCTTTTAACAACTGACTCGAATATATTTTACTCCAATAATACAAAAATCTTTCTGCTGTATCTTTATTATCAGCTAATTGTATTTCTATATCACATATTGTTCCATTATCTAATGTTGCTCTTAAGTCTACTATTCCTATTTTTTCTTCTGGATACCTTCCTATTAAATTTCTATCTTGGTCTAAATCTATATTTTCTATTTTCTCCTTCGTTATTGCTTCTATCATTGCCTTTGTTATTCCTTCATTTCCTTTTTTAAACAATGAATGAAATACTACGTCTATCTTTGGTTTTAATAATTCTTTTTTACTCATTTTTTGCCTTTCTAATATTCATTGTTTTAATAAGAACAATGAACATTTTTTATATTTTCTTATCTCTTTTCGCTTATTACTTTACTACCTCCTTTCTTTTTTATAAGTTTTCATTATTTCTTATTATTGGAATAAACTAAGATTTAATAAATATTATTGAATTCTTAAAATAATTTTTTATTAATAAAATTTAATTAATTTTTGAAATAAAATCTTCATTTTTGAATTGAAATAAGAATATTTTTACTATAACATGAAAAAGATTAATTGTAAATACATTTATGGTAATTTTTGGTCTTTATTAAAAGTTGAATAGGCTTATTTTTAATTATATAGTTTTTATTAAAAATAATAATTAATAAAATACATTAAAAAATTTTAATTAATGTAAAAACTTAATAAAAATTAATATATGAAAAATATAGCATAATATAAGGACAAAATCAAGAAAATAAAAATTAAAAGTAATTAACAATTGAATAAAAAAATGGAAAATAAAAATCTTATAAAAAGCTTGGAATAGGCTGATTATAAGATTTTTTGCTTTTTTATTAAGTTTTTACCTTAATAAAAATAACATAATTAATCGGAGGAAAAAAT
>CANQYG010000096.1 GCA_947628015.1 uncultured Clostridia bacterium | reverse complement strand
GATTATGCTGATTCTGGTTTCATTGATAATACCGTTCTTCCTGAGGAAGTGATTGAACCTACTCAAGTTGTATCAGTTAAGAATATAAAAATTTCTACTACAAGTTCAAATGAAGTAATTGAAGTAGTATTATCAAGTGAAGTTAAAGAACCTAGATTTTATTTAAATGGTGTATTATTAGCAGATGCAAAAATTTCTAACAGTGGAACAGATAAAAATGTTTATACTATAACTTTAGATAGTAAAACTTTAAAAGAAAATGAAGAAAATACACTAAGAATAACAAATGAACAAGCCACTTTTGATCAAACTGAAAAATTTATATACAGAAAAATGATAGCTCCAACTGAAGCATATGTTGCAGCTGAATCAGGAAATAAAAAGAATGAAGTTAATGCATCAAATGTAAATAATACAAAAGTAGAAGTTTTATTCGAAGAAGGAAATGAAAATCTTCTTCCTATATCACTTGAAATTAAAATAACAGGAAAAGACTCTGATGGCAAAGAAAAAAATTACACTACATCTAAAACTTTAAAAACTAAAGAAACTGTAATAGCATTTGATAATATTGATTTAAGTGGATTTGCAGAAGGAAGTTTATCTATAACAGCATCTGTATTAGATAGTGAAGGAAATTATGCTGTTTCAGATGCAAGTGATATTGAAAAATTTGCAGATGCACCTATTATTAAATATACAACTGCAAGTCGTATTAATCAAAAAGCATTTAGTATATCAGGTTTATCATCAACTAATGCAGATGATACATTTTATTATTTAGTAAAAGAATCTAAAGCAAATGCTCCATCAGTAGATGAAGTTCTTAATGGAAATTCTTCTACAGGTAGTGCACTTAGTAGCATTAATTATGATGAAGGTATCGCTGATAAAGCTTATGTAGTATATCTTGTTGCTAAAACAAAAACAGGAACAGTATCAACTTCAGTATTACCTATAAAAATAGCTAAAACTACTGCAAGTAAAATAGATACAGTTACAGATTTAAAATTAGTAACTGGTACAGAAGCTACGTATTCTTGGAAATATGATGAAGAGAAAAATAATGGTTTAATTGAATATAAAATAGTTTTAAAGAATTCAGATGAAATATTAGCTGAAAAACTAATAAAAAGAGGAGAAACAAAGGAAGTTAACTTCTTTGATATTCTTAAAGAGCAAAAAGCTGGTTCTTATACAATAGAAGTATATGCCATAGCTGATAATGTTGATTATCAAAATTCTGATTCAGTATCAACTACTTATACATTAGCTGCTGTAACTTCTTCAGTAACTTTAAATACATTTAGTACTGCAAAACCTACTTTATTAACATGGAAATTAGCAAATAATGCTAATACAACAGTTATAAAAAATTATACAGTTAAAGTTGCTAAATATAATAATAATGCTGAAAGCGGAAAAGAATATGATAATATTGTAGCTTCAAAAGAAGTTACAGACACTGAATGTGATATTGCTGATTTAGTATCAAATTATGGAGCAGGAACTTATGCATTTATAGTAACAGCTAATCCACAAGATGATGAATTAAAAGCAAGTGTATCTTCTACTGATCCAGTTAAAAATAGTGGTGTAAAATATCATCAAGGTGAAGGAATTAAAGATTTATCAAAAAATAAAGTTGAAGGAAATAAAGTTACTTTAAAAGCAACTGGATTAGACACTAGTATATTTGATGGTGCATCAGCTGTAACATATAAATTATTTTATAAAAAATCTGCAGAGCAAGATTATTTAACATCAATAAATAGTATTACATTTGATACAAATGGTATTTATACAACAAATGTTGCTTTAGATTATGGAACAGAATACTCATTTGTTGTTGAAACTACTATTAACAATAAAAAATATTATTCTAATGAAGTAACAGCAGCAACTGAAGTTGCACAACTAAAAACAACAAATGCTGTTAAATTTGTATCATATACTGAAACATCACCAATAAATAAAATACCTACTCTAACTAATAATCAAATAACATATAATGATGGAATATTATATATCAAAGATGGAACAGCAGCTGTTGTATCATATTCTTCAGATGTTTATCCAGAAGTTAATAATATAATAGATGTATTAAATCAAATGGAAAAAGATGATACAATAAAAATTGAAGATACAATTAAAGAATTAACATTAGATACTTCAAGTATCGATAAAGATAAAACATATGATTTAAGTAATGTTTCAAAAGATGCTATTCTTACTGTAACAGGTTCTTCAAGTTATAATACAATAATAAAAGGTGAAATTAAAAAAGTTATATTACAAGGAACAACACCTAGATTCAATTTATCTGGACTAACTGTTACTGACGGAATTACAGTTTCTCAAACTGGTAGCATATTAACAGTTGATGATAATGCTAAATTATTATTAACAAGTGTTAAGACAATTACAATAAATGATGTAGAATTAAATACAGCAGATACAAATTTAGGAAATATTACAATAAAAGATGGAAGATTTATTTTAGTAGGAAATACTAATGCAAAAAAAGGATTAACAATTGATTCTAGTAATTCAAATAAAATAGTAGAAGTAGAATTTACTTCAAATATACAAGCAGCATTAACTATTACAGCTAATTCAGAAAATAGTATTAAATTATATACAAATACATTTGCTATTACTACCTTAAATATCAAAAAAGGAAAAGTTGATATAACAAATGCAGACTTTACAAAAATTACTTTTGGTGATAAAACAAGCAAAGAAAATGATAAAATTATCTTAGTAACAAATGGTAGTGCAGAAGAATCTGTTAATGATACAGAAATTTCAAATTCTGCTACTGAAGTAAAAGGTTTAGATATTACGTTAAAAACTAGTACTGCAGATGAAGCATCTTATTCAACATTAAAAGATAGTGGAGAAATAACAATAACAATGAAGAAAGCTGGAAAAACAGTTACTATTGAAAAAGTAGAAGTTGAATAATATTTATAATATAACAAAGAGGATTTATTATTTAAATCCTCTTTGTTATATAAATAAGTATAGCGTTCAAAAAATTTCATAAATAATAGCTTAACACTTGTCATCAAGTATTAAGCTATTTTTCTTTTCATCTAGACTTTTTAAGTCTAGGCATTGGCATACTGCCTCAAATATCTATTATCAGTATAGCATTTTGATACAATAAGTCAACAAAGTATCTATTACTTTAATCCTTCAATATCTGTTAATGTAATTTCAGATTCTGCAGGTATAGAAATTTCAACACTATAAGAATCTTTTGTTACTTTTACTTTAGCTTTTCCAAATGCTTGAAGTTTTGAACCAAAAGCATTAAAGTAATCAACAATTGCTTGATAGTCTTCATCTGAGCTACAAGTAATTAGCATTGACTTAGTTAAGCTAGAACCTTTTATAGTTTTACTATTTTCCTTTAAATCTTTTAATTGTTCTACTGTATAATTCATAATTTCTATTTCAGTTGAACTCATATCAATTGGAGCTTTTAGTTTAGTATTAGCTTTAATAGTTATTTTATCACTATTTTTATTTGTACTAACTATAACATTTTTTGAACCAGTTAATTTATCATCGGTAATATCAATATCTCCATTTTCTGTTGTAACTGAAATATCAGCTCCTACTGTTGATTCTTCATTTGCTTTAATAGTTATTTTAGCATTAGAGTTTACAGTTATTTTACCTAATTGGAAATCACCTATTGCTGCTTCATCCATAAATGTTACTTCTAATTCTTTTTTAGAATGATTATTAATGTTTATTGTATTATTTCCAGCTGATTTTATTTTTAATTCATGTTTTGTATTTAAAGTTTCAGATATCTCTAAATCACCTGATGATGAAATATCAATCTCATTTATTGTAGCTTTAGCATTTGCAAGTACAGTTACTTTAAAAGCATTTGTATCTTTACTAACTAATTTAACTCCATCTGATACCTTAATTGGTGCAGAATTATTAAAGTAATCTATTGAAAATAATGCATTATCACCACTTAATATAACTTCTTTAGCTTCTGTAGTACCTATTCTTAAATATTGTTCATAAATATTTCCTTGAATTTCAAGAATTCTAGTTGAACCAACGTTTATTGATCTTGCTGTATCATTTGTTGCAACATTTGCAACTTTAATTGTTACTTTTTCTTCAGTTAAAGAAACTATTGTATCATTATCTTTTAAACTTCTAACTAATTTTTCAATATAATCATTAACTAGTAATTTATCAGGATCATAAAAACTTGATTTATTTTCAGTTGTTACTTTCACACCATCAATCCAAATTTCACTTGCTCCTACATATATTTTACCTTTTCCTGCTTCAGCTGTTGCAGGCATAGCTTTAGTAACTATTAATCCATCGATTGAAGGTAAAGTTTTCTTAGTTGTTATTTGATTAGATAGTGCACTTCTTCCTTCAGCTTCATCTCCGTCTATGTGAACTACTAAAATAAATTTATAATTTGTTCCTGGTTCTAATTTGTCTACGACTATATTTCCATCTTCATCTTTAGTTACATTTTTTCTTATATTTGCTAACTCATAATGTTTTACTGAAGTTTCTGATTCTACTTCACTCCAAACTTCTACATCATAAGTTACTTCACCTAATTTTTCAACAGTTGCAATTTCTGAGTAACTTAATGCTACTTTAGTGTCAGCTATATCTCCAGAAGTTAGTGCAACAGATAATTTTAAATAATCTTTTGTTGTTGAAGTTGCTTCTGAAGCTATTACTTTTCCTTGAGAACTAATTGCTTGAATCTCTGCTTTATAACGAGTATTAACATCTGCTGTTAATGGTAATTCATCTAATTTTATTTCATTTGCGTCTTTTGAAATATTTGTTTTTGTTACCTTTGCTGAAGATTTATACTCTCCTTTATTTGAATCATATTCATAAATTTTTATAGTATAGCTTTTAAATACAGTATTTGTTTTTTCAGAATATTCATCCCATTTTAAAGATACTTTTGATGAATCTGTTTGATCAACAACAAATTTTAGCCCTGTAACTTTTGCTAATTGTGTAACTTCAAATTCAACTGGTTCTGTTTCTTCAGAAGAACTTGAAGATCCATCAGTATTACCCTTTGAAGTTATGGTTACAGAATATTTTCCTGCATTTTTAACTATATTACCTAGAGAATATGAAGAGCTAGTGGTTGTATTTTCACCTACTACTTTTCCACTTTCATCATATACTGTTACTATATATCCGTTAGTTGGAGCACCTTCTTTTGGAGCACTCCATGTAGCACTTAATGAATCATTTACAGATAAATTTGTAACTTTGCCTTCTATTTTTCCATTTGAATCATTTGGAACTACTGCTGTAAGTACATTTGTTGAACGATTTCCAGCAGCATTTTCTACTACAAAATATATTTTATAATTTTTGCCAGATGTTGTACTATTTTCTAACGCATCCCATTCTAATATGTTATTAAATTTATTATTTTCAACTGTTATAGTTTTTAAATTTGGATGATATCTAGTATTCATTAAATCACCTACACTACTTGCATTAGTATTATTATCTGAAATTATATAATGTACTTTAACTATATCACTTCCAGCTTTTGCTTCAAATTGTAATTTAGCATGTTCTGTACCTTCACGCCATGCATTTACTTTTACAGTTTCAGGATGTATCCTATTTACTGCAACTTCTGTTGTAGCTACAACCTTATCAGTATCTGTATTTGCAATTTTTAATTTTAAAGTTACTTTTGATTCTTTATTTGAAGCTACAAAGTTATTTATATAAGATGAAAAACTTACTTGAATCTCTCCTGATTCATCTGCATATTTAGCTATTTTTAAATTACTAGCTGAAATTTCTACATCTTCTCCTTTGCTATTTACATAGTATAATTTAAATGTTGTTTCTTCTTCAGCTCTTCCATTTGGTATAGTAATATTTATCTTACTTGTTGAGCTATTTGTGTCATTAATCATATTATTACCATTAATAGTAAATGAATAATTATATTGTTCTTGTTGAGTAGGTTCAATCACTTCCTCAGGAAGAACGGTATTATCAATGAAACCAGAATCAGCATAATCCTCAGGATTTAACATAAAATCAGTTAATCTTTGAGCATCAGAGATGTCGATAGAAGAATCATTACCAGCGATACCACCAGCGATAGATTCTAATCTATTAAATTCAGGGCCATCAAGGAATCTTTGAGTAATAATTTGAGCGTCAGAAATATCAACAAGGCCATCACCATTAATATCACCATAAACAACAACATCTAAAGTTTTGTCATTGTCAATTTTAACTTTAGAACCAGTAGCAACAGTGTTGCCAGAAAGTACAGGAGAAATAGATAAACCTTTAGCAGAGTATTTATCTTTCACCATATTTTCGAATTCAACTTTAGAAAGTTGAGAAGAACCATCAGTTAATTGAACAACAACGATATTTTGCTCTTCATTAACAACAATATTGTTAGAAGAAGCGTTAACACTTGGGAAAGCCATACCAGCGACAAGCATAGAGCCAGCAAGTGTAGATAATAATAAAGTCTTTTTCTTCACTTTTTATTTCC
>CANQYG010000095.1 GCA_947628015.1 uncultured Clostridia bacterium | reverse complement strand
TATTTTATTTTTATCTCTAACTTTTGTAATCACTCCAGAATGTATAGTTTCGTGATATTTACTTGTAAATAAATTTTCTATTTTTTTATTTGTATAAAAAAATGCAACAGCTATTCCATTTGAAATTATCATATCTTCAGTAAATATTTTATTATCTTTAGATACAATTTTTCCTCCAAAACAAGGCACATTTCCTATAACATCTCTAATTCCTTTTGCATATTCTTCTTCTTTTCCTGACGAAACAATCATCAAATAATATGCTGGAGAATATGGAGTTCCTACTTTTTTCATTGCCATTTTTGCTACAATTTTTCCTGTTTCTCTTTCATTTTCCATTTTAGTAGAAATTGCTGTTCCTACCTTTGTTTCATTATCACCTATTGCAAACATTGTTGCAAAGGCATTTTTTCTTGTATCTAAATAACCATCTGGAACTATCATTCCTTCATTAGAAGAATAGCCAATAATAGGGGCTGTCCCTAATACTGACTTTGCCCCTTTTATTAATTCATCTTGATTATATTTATTTGAATTTATAACAAATGCTAGTTTTGTTTCATTTAAATCTAAAACTGCTTTTTTAGCACATATTTTTCCAGACATATTTGATTTTTCTTCTGCAGACCAAGTTAGATTTATTTTCATTAGTAACTTTCCTCCTAAGATTATAATATCCCGTTCCACTTTTGTTTAATTCCTTCTATTTTTTCATCTGTCTCGTCTATCATATCAACAACATTTTCTTTTACTTTATTAGAGTCATTTAATAAATTATCTCCTAAAGATGCTCTAACAAGTAAAGCCGCTAATAGTCCCATAAGAATAATTGTTATTGCTAATGTAATTAATGTAATTCCATTTTCACTTTTCATTAATTTCTCCTTTTATTACATAACCTCTTTTATAGCATCTCCAATTATTTTATTAATATCAGCCATCATTTTACTAAATTCTATTTCATAATCAAAGTATTGCTTTATATCTTTATTTTCTATTAAAACATTGTATAATTTTGCAACTTTTACTTTTTTATCTTCTTCATCTATTTCTTGATTATTTTGTCTTTTAATTTCCATAAGTTGAACTTCTTGCTTTAGCTTTTCAAATTCTTCTATTAACTCTTTTTTTTCTGCATCTGCAAATAATTTTTCTTTTGACTCTTTTAAATTTTTATATTGAGCTGAATTTCTAATTTCTTCTGCTAATCTATTTGTCGTATCATATATTTCCATACAATTTCTCCTTTTTAAGCATAAGCACTACGTTTTCTAAATTTAATAAGATTAGAAATTTCTGATTGTGCACTTTTTGTTTTAGTCTTTTTGTTTGCCCTTTCTTGAGCCATTTTTTCAAGCTGTCTTTGTGCTTCTGTTTGACATATTGCTTGTTCATATACATAATGTGTATCTTGTGCAATTTTATTCCAATTATACAATTCTTTAACTTTCTTTACTGCATTTTTTGAAACACTATCACATAATTTTGCATCAAATAATAGAGATAAAACAGAGTCTGATATTGAATTTGAATTACCTGCATAACTTTTCATTCCCGTAACGCCATGCTCTACTATTTCGTTTAATCCACCTATATCAGATACTACTATTGGAATTCCTGCAAGCATTGCTTCTAGTGCAACTATTCCAAATGGTTCATACGTACTTGGAAAAACAGCCATGTCAGCACATTTATACATTTTTTGAACTGTTTTAGAATCACAATATCCTGCAAAATAAACTTTGTTTTCAATTCCTAAGTTTCTTGTTTCTTGTTTTAGTTCGTCTATCATTCCACCTTTTCCACATATAACAAGTTTAGCATCATGATAATTTGCAAGTATCTTTGGCATTGCTCCAATTAAATGTTGTATTCCTTTTTCATATACTAATCTTCCTACATATAGAATTATTTTTTCATTATCCATAGCATATTTTCTTCTAAAGTCATAATCTTTTTCTACCCCTGAAAAATTATTTAAACTTATTCCATTTGGTATAACATTTATTTTTTCATAAGGTAGACCAAATAATCTTTGTAAATCGTTTTTCATAAAATTGCTATTTACTATTACTTCTGTAGATTCATAAGTAAGTAGCCATTCTGAATCATTTATATATCTTTGGACTTCGTCATGTATTCCACTATTTCTACCACTTTCTGTTGCATGAATTGTTGTTACAATTGGTATTTTATAAGATTCTTTTAATGTTTTAGCGCTATAAGCCACTAACCAGTCATGTGCATGTATTACGTCAAATTTACCTTGTTCATTAATTATTTCAGATGCTTTTGCTATCATATTAAAGTTTAATTGCATTATCCAGTCTATAAAGTTATTTGGATGTATCATATAATTATCTACTCTGTAAACATTTACACCTTTATCATTTTCATAATACGGTACATCACCATCTCTATAAGTTACTACTGTTACTTCATGTCCATCTTTTATTAATCTTTGTGATAAATCATGTACTACCCTTGCAATTCCGC
The DNA here is from genome assembly GCA_947628015.1 of uncultured Clostridia bacterium. Lineage (GTDB taxonomy): Bacteria > Bacillota > Clostridia > TANB77 > CAG-508 > CAG-793. The sequence goes on along the minus strand of CANQYG010000095.1, from coordinate 4,133 downwards.
CAACTATCCTTGGTGGATATTCCCATGACAACATTAAAATTTTCATAATTTTAAGTCCCTTTCAATATTTCTTTTGTAATTAATTTTTAGTCGTTTTTCTACATTTATATTATTTTATACATAATTTTTTTAAATGTAAATAGAAAAATATATATTTTTTTAAACATTTTATTTCTTTTTTCGTCAAAATTTTATTTTTTTTACTTTTTTCTATTGTAAAAAATTCTTCTTTGATATATTATATTATACAGGTTAATTACAAAGGAGGAAATAATGGCTCGTAAGACCAAAGAAGAAATTTTAGAGAAAAAAGAAACAATTAAAAAAACAAATAAATCAGCTGAAAATAAAAAATCAGCTGTGAAAAGTGCTGTGAAAAAAACAGATTCAAAAAAAGATGTAAAAGTTTCTTCTATCAAAAAAACTCCTGTAAAAAAAGAATCAGAAAAAAAATCAGTTGTCCAAAAGACTACAAGCAAAAAAATTAATGACACTTCTAAAGAAACTAAAACTGTAGCAAAAACTAAGGTTACAAAAAGCGCTGTTTCTCCCAAAAAAGCTAAAACTACATCTAAAGCCAAAACTTTAAAAAGTACTTCTACTACCAAAAAAACAGCAAAAAAAGCAACAACCAAAACAACTAAAAAAACAACTAGTAGAAAAACTACTTCTAAAAAAGTTACTAAAAGTGTAACTTTAAATCTACCAGAATATTATGATTTACCTTATAGATACAATCAAACTATAGTTAAAGTTTTAGCTCAAAATCCTAATACACTATTTGTTTATTGGGATATTTCAGATGAAGACAGAATTAATTTTGAAAAACAATATGGAAACGAATTTTTTACTAAAACAAAACCTGTTTTAGTAGTTCATAATCTAACTGATAATTATACTTTTGAAATAGATATAAATGATTTTGCAAATAACTGGTACGTTAATGTTAATGATACTAAATGTAAATATTTTGTTGAGCTTGGAAGAAGACCTAATCATAGTGATTTTATAGATACACCTATTAATTATTTGAATATTGCTTTTTCAAATACAATAGAAATTCCAAATGACCACATTCTTTTCTTTAAAGATAATGATAAAATTTATTTTAAAAATATAAAGACAAATAAAGTTACAGAAAAAGTTGTTAAAACATATGCAAATAGTTTACATGGTATATATAAAACATATAATTTTACAGAAGATAATGAAAGTTTTGATTTTAAAAATCCATCTTCTCTAAATTCAGCATTTAATTTATTGTAATTATATATTTTTATAATATTTACCAAAGTACATGCTTTTATAATGCATGTACTTGTTTGTAACATTTTACAAAACAAGAAAGGACTAATTTTTATGAGTAAAAATACGAAAGGATATGTAAGTTTTGTACTTCATGCTCATCTTCCATTTGTTCATCATCCAGAAAGTGAAGATTACTTAGAAGAACAATGGTTATATGAAGCTATATCTGAATGTTATATTCCACTTATTAATAATTTTCAAAAACTTGTAGACGAGCATGTTGATTTTAGATTTACTATGTCACTTACTCCTCCTCTTCTTAATATGCTTGATAATAAAATGTTACAAGAAAGATATATAAAATATTTAGAAAAACATATAGAACTTTGCGAAAAAGAAATTGTTAGAACAAAAGATGACCCTAGAATAAATAAATTATCTCATTATTATTTAGATAGATATTCTAATGATTTGCATATATTTAAAGATGTCTACAACTGTAATTTAATTTCAGCTTTTAAGAAATTTAATGACTTAGGAGTTTTAGAAATTATTGGTTGTGGTGCAACACATGGATATTTTCCAATCTTATATATAAATGAAAAAACTGTAAGAGCACAAATAGCTTTAGGAGTACAAACTTATAATAAATATTTTTCAAAACCTATAAAAGGTTTTTGGCTTCCAGAGTGTGGATATGTTCCAGAAGCTGATAAATATTTGAAAGAATTTGGAGTTGAATATGTATTAGTTGAAACTCATGGTATTTTATATGCTAATCCTACTCCTATTTATGGTACTTATGCTCCTATTGTTTCTCCTGACGGAATAGTTGCTTTTGGAAGAGATTTAGAATCTTCAAGACAAGTTTGGAGTTCTATAAATGGATATCCTGGAGATTATAATTATAGAGAATTTTATCGTGATATTGGTTATGATGCTCCTTATGATTATATAAAGCCTTATATAGCATCTAATGGTGCTAGAGTTTCAACTGGTATTAGATATCATAGAATTACTGGCAAAACTGAAAATAAAGATGTATATGATTTGCAATGGGCTCAAGATAGCATTCATAAACATTCTGGACATTTTTTCGATTGTAGATGTAAACAAATTGATTACTTATCTGAGCATACTGAAAATCCGCCAATTATTGTCTGTCCTTATGATGCTGAGCTTTATGGTCATTGGTGGTATGAAGGTCCTGACTTTTTATATTGCTTAGCAAAAAAAGTTTATTATGATGATTGCAATTTTAAATTAATTACACCCAGTGAATATATTGATAAATATCCAAATATGCAAATTTCTACTCCTTGTCGTTCAAGTTGGGGTGCAAATGGTTATAGTGAAGTTTGGCTTAACCCTTCTAACGATTATATTCATAGACATTTGCATACAGCTGGTGATAGAATGTGTGAATTAGCTTATAAATATCCAAATGAGCCAGTAGATTCCATAAAAAGACGAATATTAAATCAGTGTGCAAGAGAATTAGTATTAGCTCAAAGTAGTGATTGGCTATTTATAATTACAAATGGAACTATGGTTGATTATGCAAAAAAAAGAGTTAAAGATCATATTGGAAGGTTTACTAAATTTTATACTTGGCTTACTGAAGATAAAAATTTAATTGAAAAAAATAAACTTTCTAGAGATAAACTTTCATTTTTAAAATCCATAGAAGAAAAAGACCCAATATTTCCTGAAATAGATTATACTATATATAATTAATTTTTAAAAGTTAAAAGCGTTCCTAAAAAATTAAAAGAACGCTTATTTTATTTTTCATATTTATAATATCAATAAATTATATATAAATTTGTATCATGAATTATTCTTAACTAATTGATATTCTGCATTACTTTCAAGATCTGTATTTTTTATTAATTTATATCCACTAGTTTCTAAGTTAATAGAAACAATAGGACGAAGTGCACCGTAACCTACAAAAGAATCATCATTAGACTGATAAGCTACTAAACCTCTCACATACTTTCCAGTATCATCTGTAAGAAGACAATGTAATCCAAATTCACAATAATCATCAAATAAACATACATATCTATTCGCAAGCCAATACCTTGCTGCAGACATGTCTCCTCCAATTCTTGCAAAAATCATATCATAATATTTTTCATTTTCAAATTCCATTTTATTATAATTATGAAAATAATATGATTGCTTAAATTCTGTTAAATTGTTTGTATCTCCCATTTCTTTTCCTACTTCTAATTCATAATTCTTCTCCCATGGCTCTTGACAACTTGGATTTCCTACACCTGTTTTTGTATCTTTATTATATTCATAATTCCATACTGAATCATGACTACTCCACATTATTGGAGATTTAAAATTTGTTCCGTAGTTCTTACTTTCACCATAATGTATTAACTCTTCATCTTTACTATTGTTATCAATTATCTCTACTGCATTTTCAGATTCGTGCTTATATTTTGTATAATCATATTTGCTTACTTTTTCTATATCACTTCTTTTTAAATTTACTACATTAACGTCCTTTTCATTATTTGAAAAACATTTTTCACATATTTCGTTAAATAATTTTATCCCATTATTATACCCTGTACTTCCTTTCAATGCTAATTTTTGCATTGTCGGTCTATCTAATATTATTCTTAATGTTGTTCCGTCATAGTCCCAGATTCTCCATTTTAGTTCTCCTTCTTTTTCTGTTGTAAATTTTTGACTTCCATCTTCTTCTAGATTTTCAATTTCTGTATCTAAATATTTGTCACCTTTTTTTACCCCTGATTGTTCTGATGTTATTATACATTCTCCTTCTATTGGTTCATATCCTTCTACATATGCTCCTACATATTCACTATTCATTTCTTTTCCTATTTCACTTATTAGTTCTG
>CANQYG010000094.1 GCA_947628015.1 uncultured Clostridia bacterium | reverse complement strand
TTAATTTACAATTAAAAAATAAGAAAAAACAGAAATTAAAGGAGAAAGGAATAACATTAATAGCACTAGTTGTAACAATAATAATATTGTTAATCTTAGCAGGAGTGACATTAAACATTGCATTATCAGGAGATGGATTATTCAGTAAAGCAAGACAAGCAGCAGATGAATATAATCAAAAATCAATAGAAGAAAAATTACAACTTATGTATGCAGAAAAAATAATGGAAGATAATGATAGTAGTTCGAATGTAAAATCAGACGTAACAAGTGTATTAGAAGAAATGGCAGGAGGAGAAATTACTCAAAAAGATATAGAAGAATTTAATAAGTTATTAGAACCATATAATGAAGAAGTAAAAGGGATAATATCTGCGGATGAGTTGGCAAAAATAGGACAAGATGAAAAATATCCAATAGATGGGGTTTATGTTCAATTAAGTGATATAGAAAGATTAGAAGAAAAGATAGGTTCAGAAGAAAAGCCATTTGAAGGAATATATAATGGAAATGGAAAAAGTATAAAAGAACTCAGTATAACAACAGAGAGTGACTGTGAAGGAATGTTTGCAAAAAATGAGGGAACAATTAAAAATGTAACAATAAATAGTTGTCAAGTTAATTCTAATGGAGGAAGAATAGGAGGAATTGTAGGATTTAATAAGGGATTGATAGAAAATTGTACTGTATCTAGTGGGAGTGTAGTATCGAATGGTAAGGCTAATGATAATGGCACTAAAGATGGAAGTAGAGTAGGTGGTATATGTGGAGAAAATAGAGAAGGAGGAATTATTAGAAACTGTATTAATTATGCGAATGTGAAAGGAATGTATAAATTGGTAGGAGGTATTTGTGGATATAATAGAACAGCTAGTATTGAAAAATGTAGGAATATAGGAGAAATTAATGGTGAACATCAAGTCGGTGGGATTGTAGGAGATGCAGATGGTGAACCAGGTGCTGGAGATAGTTTGATAAGTGAATGCATAAATGAGGGTGATATAATGGGAAATGTGGAAGAATTTCTTGAAACTGCGAGTGGCCAAGTAGGAGGTATTTGTGGATATGCTTGGAAGAATGCTTTAGTAATAAAATGCGAAAATAAAGGGAACGTAAATTTGAATGTAAACTATGTTGGAGGTATTGCTGGAATTCTTCACCGGATATATGGAAAATTGCATAAATAGTTCTGAGAGTAGTATTACTGGTAAAAGCTACTGTGGTGGAATCGTTGGACTATTAGAGACTAACGGAGAAATGAAAGATTGTAATAATTATGGAAAAGTAAATGGAGAAAGTTTTTTTGATGACATGGTAGGAAAAAATAATGGACGGAAAAATATAAAATATAAAGAATCTAAATATGCTAAAAATTAATAAAAATAATCTTATAATTGGCTAAATTTAAGCTTTTTATAAGATTTTTTAAATTTATTACAAACTTTTAACTTTAATGTTCTTTTTACAAAAAAATTATACTTGTCAAATTTTGTCATTTGACAAAATTTACAATATATAGTATAATATAAAAAGTTATTATCCAAACAGGATAAAGAAGAGATTTTATATTAATAGTTTAAGAGAAAAGAGAAAAGTAAATAATATTTAGTAGGAGAGAAGAAAGCTAAGTATATATTTAGGTAGTTTTTGTGTGGAAACTATCTCTATTTAGACGTATAAAATAGAAAGGAAAAGAAAATGGAGGAAAAACAAAAGGGTACATTTGCGCCTTCTAGAAAAAAAGAAAGCACAAAAAAGAGTGAAAATACAAGGAGAAGTAATTATAAAAGAAATTATAATAAAAAGACTGAAAAAAGAGATAAGTCAATATTAGATTTTGGTTTTAAGAAAAGCAACTTAAAGATAATTGCTTTAGGTGGACTTGATGAAATAGGAAAAAATATTACTATATTTGAATATGAAGATGAAATTATATTAGTTGATTGTGGACTAGAGTTTCCAGAAGATGACATGCTTGGAGTTGACTTAGTTATACCAGATGTAACATATTTAATTAAAAATAAAGAAAAGATAAAAGGATTGATAATTACACACGGACACGAAGATCATATTGGTTCAATTCCGTATATTTTAACACAAGTAAATATGCCAATTTATGCAACAAGGCTTACTGCTAAATTAATCGAGCATAAATTAGAAGAACATCATTTACTAAAAACAACAAAAATGCATATAGTAGAACAAGGTGAAACAGTTAGCTTTAAAAAGATGAAAGTTGAATTTATAAGAAGCTCACACAGTATTCCAGATGCAGTAATGCTTGCAATAAGTACACCAGTAGGAACTGTTATTCATACAGGAGATTTTAAAGTTGATTATACTTCTATTGATGGTCAAATGATGGACTTAGGAAGATTAGCAGAGTTAGGAAAACAAGGTGTTTTAGCACTTTTATCAGATAGTACAAATGCTGAAAGAAAAGGCTTTACTATGTCTGAAAAATCTGTAGGACCAGTATTAGAAAGTTTATTTGATGGATGCAGAAAGAGAATTGTTGTTGCAACATTTGCTTCAAATGTTCATAGAGTTCAACAGATTGTAAATTGTGCAGTCAAGTTTAACAGAAAAATCGCAGTTTCTGGAAGAAGTATGATGAATATGATTGATGCTGCAAGAGAATTAAATTACATTGATGCTCCAGATGATTTATTTATTGATATAGATTTAATAAAAAATTATACAGATGAACAATTAGTTATAATTACAACTGGTAGCCAAGGAGAAACAATGTCTGCTTTAACTAGGATGGCTAATGGAGAACACAAAAAAGTAACACTTACAGGAAATGATTTAGTAATAATTTCTGCAAATCCAATTCCAGGTAATGAAAAGGCTGTTTCAAAAGTTATCGATAAATTATTAAAAATAGGAGCTGAAGTTGTATATAATACATTAGCAGATGTTCACGTTTCAGGACACGCTTGCCAAGAAGAACAAAAACTTATAATGGCATTGACTAAACCAAAATATTTTATACCAGTTCATGGTGAATATAGACAATTAACAGCACATAGAGATACTGCAATTGAAATGGGGATCCCAAGAGAGAACATATTTATTTCAAGCAATGGTAGAGAAATAGAACTAAATGAAAATGAAGGAAAACTTACAGGAACAGTTCCATACGGAAGAGTAATGGTTGATGGACTAGGTGTAGGTGATGTTGGTAACATTGTTTTAAGAGATAGACAACATTTATCACAAGATGGTTTGATTGTTATAGTTATGACAATGGATAATAGTACAGGAGAAATAGTATCAGGACCTGATGTAATTTCAAGAGGCTTCGTTTATGTTAGAGAATCTGAAAATTTAATGGAACAAGTAAAAGCTTTTATAAGAGAAGAAATCAAAAACTTAGAAAGCAGACACGTTACGGATTGGTCTATAATAAAATCAACTCTTAAAGATGATGTAAGAGATTTTGTATTTGATAAAACAAAGAGAAATCCTATGATATTGCCAATAATAATGGAAGTTTAATAAAATGCAGTAATACCAAGCTATGAATAGTTTGGTATTACTTGTTTGTTATCCTTTTGTTACCCACCGTATAATTCTAAATAAGTTATTTTTGTATAAAAAAGAGAGTTGCGATGAACTCTCTATAATCTTCTATAATGCTGATAAACTACTTAACATAATTTATAGCTTAATATATTTTGATTATACAATATATTATGATTACTGTCAATGAAAATATACTCTAAAAAAGATAGCTCTAACGAACTATCTTTTTTGTCTTCTTTTTGTGTCGCAGTTAACATAAGTTACTCGACTTTGTATTTTTATTTTACTATATAATATGCTCATTGTCAAGTATAATATACCAAAATTTTATTTAACCAATCAACTAATTTTATTAATTCTTAATAAATAATTGTTTAATTTTATTATTAATTAAATCAAGGCTTTTATCAGAAACTTTTATGCCAGATAAAATATCTCCAGTTTTTTGGGGGTCATAAATTTTTTGTTTGCTTATAGTTGTTATCTGACTAACTAAAGCAATACTGCCCTTTTTCATTTTTAACATTTCTGCATCTAATTTCTTTATAAAGCGAAGTTGCTCTAATGCATTTGTTACTTCTTCATGTGATGCAGTATCAATATTCATATTATTTACTTTGTGAGATAGCTCTAACATAATAGAATTATATTTTTTTTGAAAACTTGAATATATTTCATCTCCAATATTAACTTCCGAAAAATGTGCTTTTTTTCCTTTATCAGAAGTTAAAGGTATTACTGTTATTATTCCAGAATACATAGAATTACATTTGTCAATTACTACGCAATAATGTAGTCCTCCTTCTTCGTTTCCTATATTGTATCCTAAATTTACTTTTATAATATCTCCTCTTGAATAAGATTTCAAAAATTCTGGTCTAAATTCATCTTCAAATTCTAACAATCTACAGTAATCTTCTAACCAATAAGATAATTTATCAGCTTTGTCTATTTTATTAGGCTCATTAATATATTTTAATAATAAAGTATTCAATTTTTGTAATGCTACATCTTTATGCAACATAACTTCATCTTCTAAATTTTTATTTTCTTCTTTTGATGTATTTAATAATTTATTTTCTTTCATGTATGGTAAATTATACCATATAAGATAAAAACTTGCAAGATATTTTTTAATAATAAAAAGACTAGATTTTTTTAGTTAATTATGATAGAATATATATGTTAAAAAAGGAGATATGTTATGGATTATAAAGAATTAGCAAATTTAATTTTTCCAAATGCTAAACCAATTAGCTATTATGAGGATAAATATAAAGTAAGAGATTTAAAAGAAGGAGCAGTTGTATCAAGATTTGCACCAAGTCCAACAGGATTTGTTCATATTGGAGGGTTATATCAAGCTTTAGTTGCAAGACTTATAACTAAAAAAACAGGGGGAGTATTTTTCTTAAGAATAGAAGATACAGACCAAAAAAGAGAAATTGAAAATGGAGTTACAGATATAGTAAACTCTCTAAAAGATTTTGATATGGAACCTGATGAAGGTATGGTTTCTGATACAGAAGAAAAGGGTGAATATGGCCCATATAAGCAATCATTAAGAAAAGATATTTATCAAGCTTATGCTAAATATATGATTGAAATGGGAAAAGCATATCCTTGTTTTTGCTCTCCAGAAGAAGTTGAAGAAATTAGAAAAAAACAAGAAGCAGCAAAGATAAGACCTGGATATTATGGTGTATGGGCAAAATGCAGAAATTTAACTTTAGAAGAAATGGCAGAAAAAATAAAAAATGGTGAAAATTATATTGTAAGATTTAAGTCTCCAGGAAGAGAAGATAGAAAAATTAAGCATAAAGATATTATAAAGGGAAATGTTGAGTTTCCTGAAAATGACCAAGATATAGTTATTATTAAAGCAGATGGCTTACCAACATACCACTTTGCACATGCTGTTGATGATCATTTAATGGGAACAACACATGTTATAAGAAGTGATGAATGGCTTTCTTCAGTTCCACTTCACTTACAACTATTCCAAGAATTAGGATTTAAGCCTCCAAAATATGCTCATATTTCACCAATAATGAAAAATGATAATGGAAATAAAAGAAAGTTAAGCAAGAGGAAAGACCCAGAAGCTGCTGTTTCGTATTACAAAGAAGAAGGAATTCCAGCTGAAGCGGTTAAAGAATATTTAATAAATATTGCAAATTCAAGTTTTGAAAATTGGAGAAGGGCAAATCCAGAAAAATCTATAGAAGATTTTGATTTTGACTTAAATAAGATGAGTGTAAGTGGTGCGCTTTTTGATATGGTTAAACTTTTAGATATAGGAAAAACTGTAATTTCTAAAATGTCAGCAGAAGAAGTTTATAATGAATCTATAAAATGGGCAAAAGAGCATGATGATGAACTTTTAAAGATGTTAGAAGACAAAGAATATAGCTTAAAAGTTTTAGGAATAGAAAGAGGAAATAGCAAGCCTAGAAAAGATATTTCTAAATGGTCTGATGTAAAAGATAATATAATTTATATGTATAAAAAGCCGGAAGAATATGATTTTGATAAAATATCAAGAGAAGATGCTAAAAAAGTAATTAATGAATATTTAAAAATTTATAATGAAAATGATGATAAAGATACTTGGTTCAATAAAATCAAAGATACAGCTGAAAAATGTGGTTATGCAAGAGAAGTAAAAGAGTATAAGCAAAATCCAGAAAAATGGCCAGGACATGTTGGAGATGTAAGTACAGTATTAAGAGTTGCTATTACTGGAAGAAGAAATACACCAGATCTTTATGAGATAATGAATGTGCTTGGGAAAGACGAAGTTATTTCAAGACTACAAGCAATTTAATAACTGCTAAAGAATTAATATGTTAATGATTTATAGTATTGTTGGAAGATAATTAAATATTTGATAAAAGAAGGGAAATTCTTTTTATATGGAATTTAATATTGGAGATAAAGTTAGAACTAAAAAAGTTCACCCCTGTGGAAGTAAATTATGGATTTTAACAAGAGTGGGAGTTGATTTTAAACTTCAATGTCTGGGCTGTGGTAAAACAATTACAATGCCAAGAGAAAAAGCATTAAAAGCAATTACTAAAAAGGAAGAGTAATATAATGAAAAATGAGC
>CANQYG010000093.1 GCA_947628015.1 uncultured Clostridia bacterium | reverse complement strand
AAAATCTAATCTATTTAAAGATTTATCTTTATGAATAATTGCATTGTTTTTTATTTTAATTTCATCTTCATTCATAATATCAACTCCTTATAATTGTATATAGTAGCATTATATCAAACGTTTGTTTCAAATACAATAGCTATTGAAAATTATTTTTAATATGTTATAATTTATATAACAGTTGATTAATCAAATTGTTTTTGGTAAAAAGTGGGAAAAAATCGCAAATAACCTCCCTTATCGCACCAATGATGTATTTATTCGAACTGTAAAACAGATAAATAAAAATATCATTCTGAAAAAGGATGGTATTTTTTGTTTTCAGTAATATGAAATTAAGATAAATGAATAGTTATAGGCATCTGATGAGTCTTGACTTTAAATAAAAAATATAGTACAATACGAATGTTCAAAAACTTTGAAATATGTATTGAAAGGAGTGCCTAAACTATGAAAAAAGTAAAAGCAATATGTCGGAACATCATTATTTTTGTAGTTGCAATAGGGGTAAGTATATTGCCCACAATACTGCTCAGAACCGAAGAAGAGGTGAATACCTTATTTCGGCAACCTGGATATTGGGCTGTTAGTGTATTCATTGCTGCAACTGTCACATGGCAAATTGTACAATGGATAAACAATTCCAAAAAGTAAGTGCAACCGTGCTTTTCTAATTGAAGGGCACGGCTTTTTCTATAAATTTTTGAAATTATATTACAATTTATAAAAAATACGATTGTTACTTAATAGCACAAAATGAAGATAGTAAAAAATTAAAAAACTAAATAATAAAGTATAGATGTTAAAAATGATTAAACTATTGAAATTAACATAAAATAATGATATACTATTTATATCATTCGTAGCTATGCGAACTATAATAAGAATAGCAAAGTTTCAAGTTTCCAAGAAACAATTGTTAGGAGGAAAGATTATGCTTGAAAAGTTTTTTTCAAAATTTTTTGGAATAAAATCCAAAGAAAATGATGTCATGAAAGAGCAGCGGATAGAAAAGTGTCATAAAAGCAAAAAAACTAGAGAAAATTACAGTCAAAATAAAGCTGCTTTTCAAAAAATCACCGCAAAAGACATTGCTACCGAGAATGGCATTGATTACATTCCAAAAGTTACAGAGAAAAAGTATAACTCTGGTAAGGAGTATGTTAATCAGTTCTATGCTAAAAATGGATGTTACATCTTGTTATACCCTCCAAATGATGGAATGCCAACTTGTCCTTTCGAGTGGTATGGAGAGTTTGATGGAAAAACAAAGATGCTAATGGACAATCAATCATCTTTTAAAAACATTACTAACATAAGTGAGATTTTATTGCATATGGTTAGATTGTATGCAAAATACATAGATGAAAATGTGTTCATTGGTTCTTATGGATTTGCAATTAAACTTGATGAAGAAGTAAAACCAGATTATGTAGGTAGAGCAACTTTAGTAATGACAGATTTTGCAATCCAAAACGAACGGGTTAATCCTAAGCAAGTTGTGGATGAAAAGAAATACTACATAAACGAATTTCTTGACCATTTTATTGGCTTTAATTTTGGAGTAGCAGTAAAAAGCAATCCTCAGTTAGAAAAGGAGTTGTTAGAATTTAACAGCCTTGTTATTAGCAAAGGACTGAGAGAAGATGCAGGTCCTGGATTTGAAGTTTGGGGTTCAGATGAAGTAGAGCATTACGATTTGAAAAAAGCATAATTGAGTAAAAGGTGTACTTTGATATAAAGTACGCCTTTTCATTGTATAATATTTTTTTATTTTTTTGAGCTATTGCAATTTAAAAAAATTGTGATATATTTAATATGTTATAGTATAGAGAAAGGAAAATTTTATTTATGGAAACTAAAGATAATTATATTCCTTTAAAAAGATATACAATAAGAATTTGGGTGCTTCCAATTTTTATTTTAAGTATTTTATTTTCTATTTTTATCTATAATAATACTAAAAATATAATTTATCAAAATATTTATGCTAATATTACAGAACTTAGTGAACAATCTGTCACGAATCTTAATCAAACAATTACTAACCAAATCCAATTTGTTGAAACAATGGCTGATTCAATAAATAAAGGTTATTTTAAGACTACAGAATCAGTATTTCATAACTTTGCAGAAAATATGGAAGATTATAAATTTACAAGGTTAGCTATTATTGATAAAAATGGAAATGGTATTACAAATGATGGACATATTATAACTAATTATGCAAATATTGAAGAATTTTTTGAACAAGATGAAGTTTATTTATCTGAAAATAGACCTAGTTTGATATCTGATGAGCAAGTAAATATTTACTCAAAAAAATGCTATATTGATAATCAAGAAAAAATAATTTGTGCGATAATTGAAACTAATAATTACAAGTCGATTTTAACTACAAAATTATTTGATGGAAAAGGTGGTACTTATTTAATTAACAATAATGGAGTAGTATTAATTGATTCTTTTGATGAAATAAATGAAAATAATATTAATTTATTTAATTATATAAATAAAAAATATAATTTAAACTTAAGTCAATCAACTAAAATTAGTAAAATGGCTAGAGATATTAAAAATAAAAGAAATGGTACATTTGATATAACATTTAATCATCATACGTATTTCTTTAATTATGAAAAGATAGATGTAAATGATTGGTATGTAATAAGTCTTGTTTCAGATGATACTATTGCAAAAGAACTTACTGATTTTTTATTTGTATTTTTAACTGCTAGTATCCTTTTAACTGCTGCAATTATTACTGCATGCATAGGAATTGATATATCACATCAAAATAAAAATAGAAAACTATTTAGAACTGCATTTATTGATCCAGTTACAAATCTTGGTAATCTACAATATTTTAGAGCAAATAGTAATCTTTTCTTAGAACATCAAAAAGGCAATAGATATGTTGTTTCAATAGATATAAGTAAATTTAAAGCTTTTAATAATATATATGGATATGAATTTTGCAATAAAATTTTAAAATCAGTTGGAAATATTATTAAAGATGTAATTAACAAAGATTGTATGGTTTGTAGGCTATATAGTGATGTTTTTGCAGTAATATTTAAATACAATAAAGATATTGATTCACTGCTAAATAGAATAGCAGAGAAAGCTTCAAATATAAATATAGATGACACAAATATAAAGTTAAATTTATCAATGGGTGTTTATAAAATTCAAAAGAATGATACGAATATTGACAATATATTAAGCAAAGTATATATGTCAAGAAGTAAAGTAAAAGGCCAATATGAGCAATTATACTATATTTATGATGAAAATTTAGAAAATCAATTACTTGAAGAACAAGAAATTGAATCAAATATGAAATTAGCTTTAAAAAATAAAGAGTTTAAAATATACTATCAGCCTAAGTTCTATCCTGAAGATAAAAAACTTGCTGGTGCTGAAGCTTTGGTTAGATGGTATAGAGGAGATACTATAGTTCCACCTAACAAATTTATTCCTTTATTTGAAAAAAATAGGTTTATAATAAAACTTGATTTATACATATTTGAACAAGTATGTAAGGATATGGCATCTTGGAAAGAAAAATATGGTTATGCTCCTAAAGTATCGATAAATGTTTCTAAAGAGCATTTTGTAAATCCTAATTTTATTGATGAGTATGTAAAAATTATTAAAAAGTATAATATAGATACGAGTAATATAGACTTAGAAATTACAGAAAGTGCAACTGTTGATAAACAAATAAATATTTTAGAAATAATGAATAAAATAAAGGATTTAGGATTTATAATTTCAATTGATGATTTTGGAACGGGGTATTCTTCTTTAAGTATGTTAGAAAGTATGCCAATAGATATAATAAAAGTTGACAAAGTGTTTGTTGACAAAGTAGATTTTAATAGTAATAAAAATATTATTAATCATATAATGTTTATTAGTAAGCAACTAGAACTAGAAACTATTGTTGAGGGAGTTGAAACAGAAGAACAATTTGAATATGTTAAAAACTTAGGATGCAATATGATACAAGGATATTATTTTTCAAAGCCAATAACTAAAGAAGAATTTGAAAAGTATTTATAAACAACAATAGAAGGCACATATAAAAAGTGCCTTCTATTGTTGTTTAAAAGATAATATCAATAATTTTATCGAGGTCAAAGTAGGGATTAATAGAATTTATTGCTGACTTAATCTCATCAACTGATGGCTCGGGCTTATTTATATCGCAGTCTATTCTAGCTTGCCGAATTCCTATTGATATTTCTCTTTTTTCTTGCTTTGTAAATTCTTTAGTAGATTTTACTTCGACAAATTTGTCGTCTAACCATGGTCTTAATATAGTTTTTACCATATCTTTGCCCTCCTAAAAAAATTTTTTCTTTTGGTTAAACCCATGATTAAAAAAGAAGATACTTATATTATATACTAAATTGATATAGAAATCAAGGATACACTATTAAAATACTTGAAAATAAGCGATAATTGTGGTATAATATTTATGTTAATCTTTGATAAACAAAAAACCTAAAAATAATTATTTTTTGAGGAGGAGTAAAAATGACATTTTTTAAAAAACGGAACTTTTTAATTATTCTACTTACTTGCTTAGTTTTTCAAATGCAAGTTTATGCACAAGAAGGAGTTGTAAAACTAGCACAAGATGAAATTACTATTTCACTTGAAGATATGCAAGCAACTATACGGAATTGTAACAATTTAAATGTACATAGTAAACCTAATTATGCTTCAAAAATAATTGCTAACATTCAAGTTGGCGAGTTATTTACTGTACACGAACAAGTTGGAAAATGGTTTAATATTACATATCAAGATGTTTCAGGTTTTGTTTTCTGGAATTATGTTTCATTCATTGAAGAAGATATAACTGAAAACTCTAATTTAATTGGAAATTCTATTATTCATTATACTTCAAGTGACAACCGTGATAACAACATTAATATTGCTTGCAAGGCAATCAATGGTATTGTTTTAGAGCCAAATGCAGAATTTAGATGGAGCGATATTGTAGGTCAAACAACAGCTAAAAAAGGTTACTTGAAAGCACCTATTATTGTAAATAGGAAAGTATCTACTGGTTTTGGCGGAGGAGTTTGTCAAGTAAGTACAACTTTATATAATGCTTTACTTGATACTAATATTACTCCAAGTGAAATACATCATCATAGTATTGGTTCATCTTATTCAAAAAATGATGCTACTGTTGCCTATGGTAGTAAAGATTTTGCATTTTACAATACTTATGATTTTCCAATTGAAATTGAAGCTTATAGTTATAAATCAGTTGTATGTGTAAATATTTACAAGTTTGATTAAAAAGATTGTTTTTTAAAGTGTACCAAAAAAATAAAAAATCCAATAAATGTTGGATTTTTTATTTTTTTATTCTATTGCAAAATGCCATAAAAAGGGATATAATAGGGCATATAATTTTATTGAAAGGTAAAACTAATGGAAGGGCAAATAATATCTCAAATTTTCACAATGAAAAATATTTTAATATATTTTTTATTTATAAACATATTTACTTTTTTAATAATGTGGTATGACAAACACGAAGCAAAAATAGGAGCGTGGAGAGTTAGTGAAGGCTTTTTATTTATGCTTGTTTTTTTGCGGTGGTGGAATTGGCGGAATAGCAGGAATGTATGCTTTTAGACACAAAACAAAAAAATGGTATTTTAAATTTGGATTTCCGATTATTACAATATTAGAAATAATAGGAATTATATATATTATATCAAAAGGAATTATTAAATAAGGAGGAATAGATTAATTATGGTAAAGGATATGGACACAATAGTAAACTTATGCAAAAGTAGAGGATATATTTATCCAGGTTCAGAAATATATGGAGGTTTAGCAAATACTTGGGATTATGGACCACTTGGAGTTGAATTAAAAAATAATGTAAAAGCACTTTGGAGAAAAAAATTTATTCAAGAACAAAAAGATATTGTAGGATTAGATAGTGCAATACTTATGAATCCAGAAACTTGGGTAGCATCAGGCCATTTATCAGGTTTTTCAGATCCACTTATTGATTGCAAGGAATGTAAAACTAGACATAGAGCAGATAAATTAATAGAAGAATGGGCTCACGAACATAAAAAAGACTTAGTAGCAGATGGCTGGAGTGATGAAGAACTAGTTAATTATATTAATGAAAATAAGATACAATGTCCTAACTGTGGAAAAGTTAATTTTACACAAATAAGAAAGTTTAATTTAATGTTTAAAACATTTCAAGGCGTTACAGAAGATAGTACATCAACTGTATATTTGAGACCAGAAACAGCACAAGGTATTTTTGTTGACTTTAAAAATGTTTTAAGAACTACAAGAAAGAAAATGCCAATGGGAATTGGTCAAATAGGTAAAGCTTTTAGAAATGAAATTACACCTGGTAACTTTACATTTAGAACAAGAGAATTTGAACAAATGGAATTAGAGTTTTTCTGCAAACCGGGAACTGACTTAGAATATTTTAAATACTGGAAAGAATTTTGCAAGAACTGGCTTTTAGGTTTAGGAATGAAAGAAGAAAATATAAGACTAAGAGACCATTCAAAAGAGGAACTAGTATTTTATAGTAAAGCAACAACAGATATAGAATTTGCATTTCCATTTGGTTGGGGAGAACTTTGGGGAATTGCTGATAGAACTGATTATGATTTAAGCAAACACGCAGAACATTCTAAGGAAGATTTATCATACTTAGACCCTGAAACAAATGAAAGATATATTCCTTATGTAATAGAGC